>NZ_WHOC01000094.1:0-223883 GCF_013141785.1 Paenibacillus germinis | reverse complement strand
CGCGGTTTTCGCGCTTATTGGTTCGTGCGCTCCTGAATAAGCGCGTTTTACGCGCTTATTCAGAACAGAGGCGCAGGATGGTCTGCTGAGAAGTTGATTTCCAGCTTCTCAGACTCTGTCGGCTCGGCGAGGACTCACTGAAAGCGCGTTTTTCGCGCTTATTGGTTCGTGCGCTCCAGAATAAGCGTGAAAACCGCGCTTAATCAGAACGAACACGTAAGACAGTCTACCGAGAAGTTGATTTCCGGCTTCTCAGACTCTGTCAACGAGCTTCGGCTCCGATAGAGGCTTTCTCACATTTGTCTTAAAGTATCATATACATGGGTGGCAGCAGCAGATAGGGGGGTGCTCTTTAATTTAATAATACCAACCTTTCTGGCTGGAATCGGTGTTGTTAACTGGATTTCATACAACGTTTCGTCCAATAGTTCTTGATTGACAAACTCTCTAATTCCGCAAGCAATACCGAATCCATTTCTAGCAAATTCGATTAGTAAATCAACACTTCCAAGCTCAATCTCGGGCTTCATGGACAAACCATGCCCTTCAGCAAAATGATCTAAGTAGGCACGAGTGCTGCTGCCCTTTTCAAGGAGGATAATCGGATACTCGAGCAACTTCTGAAGAGAAATAGGGGTCTCTGCAAGCTGCTTGTACGCTGCCCCTGTTAAGAAGCAGTCATGAATGACAATGCTTTCTTGAATGGAAATGTGAGGGTCAGAAATAGGGAGATTGACGATACCTAGATCAATTTTCCCCTCTTTTAGCAGAGTAATGGTCTCCGTTGTGGTTCTATTCGTTACTTGTATCTTTACTTTGGGGAACGATTCGTGGAACTGCTTAAGATGCGGCAAAAGAAAATGTTTACAGAGCGTATCACCAGCTCCGATTTTCACCTCTCCGTGCGTAAGTTGATGCATCTCCGTAATCTTTCTTTCACCATTAAGAATAAAATGATATGCCTGCTCAATATAGGTGAAAAGCTCGCGACCCTCCGTTGTTAATGTCACTCCTCGAGATGTACGGAAAAATAATTGCCCACCCAATTTTGCCTCTAATTGTTTGATCGAATGCGTAACAGCTGGTTGTGTAACAAATAGTTCATCAGCTGCCTTGGACAGACTTCCCGCTTTTGCCGTGATGTAGAAGACTTGATATAGTTCCATATTGTGAATCATCGTTCGTTCACCTCCAGGACATCAATATTATTAATATCTATTATTAGTAATATTAATTTTTTTAATATGAACATTGTCATTATACTTAGTTGTAGGGAGTTATTTCAATGGGAGGGTGATCTTAAAATGACGATTACAGCTATTGTGGGAGCGAATTGGGGCGACGAAGGCAAGGGGAAACTGACAGATGTGCTTGCCGTGCATTCTCAGTTTGTAGTCAGGTACCAAGGAGGGAGCAATGCGGGGCATACGATTATTAACGACTATGGCAAATTTGCGCTGCATATGCTTCCCTCTGGAGTGTTCTATCCTGGAACCACGAACGTTATTGGACCAGGAGTTGCCTTAAATATGAGTAAGCTCCAAAGTGAATTTCAGGAATTAGTGAAGCGAGGCGTGCCTGAGCCTAAGTTATGTATTTCTGAACGTGCGCAAGTCGTGCTTCCGTATCACATTATTTTCGATGAGTTGGAGGAGGAACGTTTAGGGGATAGGAAGTTTGGGTCCACTAAGCAAGGGATTTCGCCATTCTATGCGGATAAATATGCGAAGCTTGGCATACAAGTATCCGAATTGTTTGATGAAAATCAGCTTAGATCAAAGTTAAATAGGGCTTTAGAGTCCAAAAATATACTTCTCACTCATTTATATAAAAAGGTTCCGCTGGATGTAGATCAGCTTGTTGTTGAAGTGCAGAAGCAAGCGGCATTCATTCAGCCATTTGTGTGCAATACGACAACCTTGCTGCAAGAAGCAATAGCAAAAGGACAATCGGTATTAGTTGAGGGACAGTTAGGAGCGTTACGCGATCCTGACCATGGTATTTATCCTTATACGACATCTTCATCCACATTGGCTGGATACGCTGCTGTTGGGGCAGGAGTTCCTCCATATGCCATTAAGAAAGTTGTCGCTGTAACTAAGGCGTATTCAAGCTGTGTCGGCGAAGGGCCATTCGTATCAGAAATTCATGCCGAGGCGGCTCATGAGTTGCGCACGCGTGGCGGGGATGCGGGAGAATTCGGTGCAACAACCGGCAGGCCAAGGCGCGTAGGATGGTTCGATGTCGTTGCGACCAAGTATGGCTGTGGGCTGCAGGGTGCAACAGAGGTTGCCCTAACCAATTTAGATGTGCTGGGCTATCTGGAGGAGATTCCAATATGTAAAGCTTATCGTATTCAAAATGAGATTAGCATGGATTTCCCACATACTTCACAATTACAGCAAGCAGAGCCAGTCTATGAAAAACTACCAGGTTGGAAGTGTGATATTTCACATATTCGTACGTTTAACGAACTCCCAATTGAAGCTCGAAATTATGTACTTCACATTGAGAAAATAATTGGTGTACCTATTCGCTGGGTTTCCATTGGACCGAAACGCGAGCAAATTATTGAAAGATAGAGTGTTGATTCATTCATCCAATCTCGTTTAACATCGAGGTGTCTTAATTGGATTCCTTTGTCAAATATGCACACTGAGGTTGCCGAGTGAAGAATGGATGAATCCTGATTCTCTTGTTAAATTATGTTGCAGAAAATGCAACAATTTCTGCCTAGATCCCACCTTTCTCCCTTAGTTGTTGCATATTGGACAACACTTCGGCCAACTACAGGCCATTTTACAACAAATGGATTCGAAATGTTGTACAAACTACAACTTCGAATGGCCAAATAGCCTTTTGGCGTGTGAATTGTTGTATAAATTACAACATAGGTAATCACGATAGCCCATCTATCTTCACGAAGTTGCTGAACGACGCTAAAATCGAGTTTTGGAGTTATGCCTATCGGTTGTGAGGATGCTTAATGAATGAATCGACGGTCACAGATAAGCAGCGTTAAGGAATAGGAAAAAAACTAGGCCTCTAAGCAATTAATCATTGCTCAGGGGTCTAGTTTTATAGTTTATCTATTTAAATATTTTCTCAAGTGCCTCACGTTGAGGGGCTCTAACATTCACGACAGGGCGAATGCTTTGAGCGATTTTCTCCGCTTCTTCGATGGTCTGGCTTTTGCCCAGTGTTATCAAAGTGCCAATAGCCACAGCACCGGTACGGCCTTTGCCTCCGCCACAGTGAAAGCCAACCTTTTTACCACTTTTATAAGCCTCTACAACGTGATCGATTGCTTTCTGGAAAAGCTGATCCTGTGGTCCCTCGGCGTTGTCTCCAAGGGGTACTTTAATCCATTCAACGTTACTAGCTGGGAAAGCACACTCCGTGGCTTCTCCACGTAGATCAACAATCACTTCAACATTCTCGTTCTTTACCATGTCTTCTACGTCAGAAGCACCGCCAAAGTAGATTTTATCTTCGATTAAGGCTTGATAATTTTTCGGCATGGATACGCCCTCCTTTTTTTTCTTAAATGGTGTGAATTCTATAGTTGCCTTTACAGGTGCAGAAGGTGGTGCACAGCATAATGAGGCATCCAAAGGCTCTCCCGCGGATTCAAATTCGGAATCTTCTTTGGTATAAAAGATTTCCCAAGCGTTGCCGTCGGGATCATATACCCAAACCTTATCTTGAACAGCATAACAGCAGGTCGTGTTCATTTCGTCGGTAAGAAGTAGGCCACTTTGTCTCAGACGCTCACCCATCTGAAGTACGTCTTCCGTGTTATCCACTTGGAATCCCAAATGATTGAGAACGCCGTTTTTCTCGAACGGTCTGACATTCAAAGAGAAGTGAAGAGCGGGGCTCTCCAGCTCGAATTTTGCGTAGTTGTCTTTGACTTTCGTCGGCTCAGCGCCGAAGAAAGCGCGGTAAAAATCTAACGACTTGTGAAGATCGGAACAATTGACCGCGACGTGCATTCTTTTGATCATCTTAGTTACCTTCTTTTACGAACTGCGTAATACGAGCTTTAATGGCGTCGCGAACCTCGCGGAATTTGGCTGTAATTTCTTCTTCAGTTCCTGTTGCTTTGGCTGGGTCATCGAAGCCCCAATGCCATCTTTCGGCTTTATCATTACGTACCACAGGGCAGTTGTCATTGGCATGACCGCACAATGTAATGATGTAATCCGCTTGACTCAAAATGTCAGGGTCAATCACATCAGAGGTATGAGTAGAGATATCAATGCCATCTTCTTTCATCGTGGCAACCGCTCTTGGGTTTAGACCGTGGGCTTCCAGACCGGCACTCTTCACTTCATATTTGTCGCTGCCCAAAGCCTTCAAATAGCCATCTGCGATTTGACTCCGGCAAGAATTTCCCGTGCATAGAAAATATACGACTTTTTTGTCCATAGTGAACATCTCCTTATTGGTTGATTATGAAACTACGTTTAACCATAGATACAGACCAATTAATGTGATTAACAAAGTTGGGATCGTAAGGATGATGCCTATTTTAAAATAGTACCCCCAGGTGATTTTCACACCTTTTTTGGATAGGACATGGAGCCATAATAAAGTCGCGAGCGAGCCGATTGGAGTGATTTTAGGCCCTAAATTGGAGCCTATGACATTGGCATAGATGAGAGCTTCACGAATGATTCCCACTGTTTGAGTGCCCTTGATTGCTAGCGCATCAATCATTACCGTCGGCATGTTATTCATAACCGAGGAAAGTATAGCGGCTAGGAAGCCCATCCCTATGGTGGCAGGGAACAACCCTTGTCCTGAAATGGTTTCAATTAGTTCTCCAAGAGCATTGGTTAAGCCAGCGTTCTTTAATCCATAAACAACTACGTACATGCCGATTGAAAAAATCACGACAGCCCATGGCGCATCTTTGATGATTTTTTTGGTTTCGATCACCTTGCTCGATCGGGCAATCAGAATGAAGTTAAGTGCAGCGACCCCGGCTATAATGGAAACAGGAATTTTAATAAAACCACTGATTAGGTAAGCAGCTAATAGGATCCCAAGAATGACCCAAGATAATCGAAATAACTGAATATCCTTAATCGCTTCAGAAGGACGCTTAAGCTGAGTGATATCGTAGTTTTGAGGAATGTCTTTTCTAAAATACAGGAACAGCACAAGCAAACTGGCAGCTAATGAGATTAGACTTGTAATAAACATTCGGCTAGCATAAGTGACAAAATCAATACCGAAAAAGTCAGCCGATACGATGTTCACCAAGTTGCTAACAACGAAAGGAAGGGATGTCGTATCTGCAATAAAACCACTAGCCATAATAAACGGCAGAATCATTTTATCTGGAAATTTCAAGGCGCGAACCATAGCTAGAACAATTGGCGTTAGAATTAGCGCGGCGCCATCATTAGAGAATAGTGCAGCAACAGCTGACCCGAGCAGGATAACATAGACGAACATGACCTTCCCGTTCCCTTTGGCAATTCGTGCCATATGAAGGGCAGACCATTCAAAGAATCCAATGTTGTCCAAGATGAGGGAGATTAAAATAATAGCGACAAAAGTCAAAGTCGCATTCCACACAATGCCTGTCACAGTAACGACGTCATTTAGAGAAACAACCTGAAAGAGGAGTGCCAGAATGGCACCTGCTGATGCGGACCATCCAATATTCAGCCCTCTAGGCTGCCAAATAACGAAGGTCAGTGTAAGTAAAAAGATGATAAGTGCTAAGTAAACCATGTATTGCTCTTAAACCTCCTATGTTGTAAGTATCTGCTAGTCGCAGCAATCCAACTGTTCACAAGATATGATATCTACCTTTTCTTTTTGAGAAAGCAAATATTGAAATAATACATGCAAATAGGGCTTATCGTCAATGTTTAACGAGTAATATACCCATTGCCCCTTCTTGGCTTCCTTAACTAAGCCGCCGTCCTTCAATTTCCGCATATGTTGGCTCACATTAGGCTGGCTGGTATTCATAATTTCCACGATTTCGCACACGCAAAGCTCGCGTTCCTTAAGAAGCGAGAGAATCGTGAGCCGCATTTTATCCCCCAGCAGCTTGCAAACGTCCGCGAGTTTTTCTATTTCAACCAAAGCTGCACGCTCCTTCGTAAGGCGTAAAGTACAAGAAATTTCTTTGTCATTTTCTCAATTTCGATTTCATTTGTCAATGCTTATATAATTACTTAATTATATAGTGGGGTGAGAGTTTGTTCTATTTTATGGAAGGAGGATGAATTGGTTGCTTGTGAGGCTAGTTTTTATCGGCTTTATGCACGGAAGTTGTACAGTGTACAACAATTTCTCTACTTTCTTCTCAATATGCTGTAGATGTTGCAGTTTGTACAACAATTTAGCCATATTTCATGCTATGGAGCTATTTCTTGGAGAAAATGGTGTATTTTCTGCAACAATTTTGAAAATAACGCGGATTTGCTTGCTTTTTGTTGTACAAAGTACAACATGTCTAGGGATAGACACTATTAGCTGATAGCAACTAGTAGATAACGGGCGTAAGGCTGATCATTTTATGATTTTAATTTAAAGGCGGACGTAGTCTTAGCTTGGTTTGTTCTTTTTTAATAATGGCAACAATGAAGAGAACATATCAAACATGGGAGAACCACATGGAACTTAAGCCCGTATTTCCTTTCGAGCCGATCAGCACGGAAACGATTCCAACATCCAGTGACTGGGTGGCCCAGATTAAATGGGACGGCGTCAGAATGCTAACCTATTTTGATGGAAATGACGTTCGTCTAGTGAATCGCAGATGTAATGATCGTACCAAGCAGTATCCCGAGCTGCTAGAAATAAAAACATACTGTTCGGCTTCTTCCATCATCTTAGACGGGGAAATCATAGCATTTGATCAAAAGAAGCCTGCCTTTCATGAGATTATGAAGAGGGAATCTTTGCGAAAAAGTCAAAGCATAGATAGAGCGGTCACGCAGACGCCCATTACATATATGATTTTTGATATCCTCATGTACAATGACAAGTGGGTCTTGGATAAGCCATTATCAGAGAGACAGAAGATCCTCCAGGAAGTGATTACCCCCTTGCCCCAATTTCAGATTACGCAAAACATTGCGGACGGAAACAAACTCTTCGATGTTATGAAGGAGCACGGCATGGAGGGAGTTGTATGTAAGGACCTCAAGAGTACTTATGCCATTGGGGGAAAAGACAGCCGTTGGGTGAAGAAGAAGATTTTCCGTGACCTATTTGCTGTGATTGGCGGGGTAACGACTAGGGCGGGAGTTGTCAATGCGATTTTGCTGGGGTTATACGACAAAGAAGGCCGTTTTATCTATATAGGTCACGCCGGCACTGGGAAACTAAGCAGGGAAGATTGGCGTCAATTGACAAAGATCGTTGAACCGATGACGACGCCACAAAAGCCATTTATCAACGAACCTGAGCGGAGTAAAGAAGCCATTTGGATTAAACCCAAGTTAACGGCGAAAATCCAATTTCTTGAATGGACTCCCCACGGAACGATGAGGCATCCCAGCATTCAAGCTTTCGTTCAAATGGATATAGCGGATTGCACCTTCGCACAGAATATGTAGGACGATACCAACAACCAGTAACAAAGCAAAAGCGCTAATCCTTGAATATCAAGAATCAGCGCTTTATTTGTGTCCTATTCACCTTCACGTTACCGGTTCTTTGACTTTTTTGGCTCTCGGTTTCGCTTTCGGCTTCTTGACCTCAGTGACACTGGCGTCCTCACCTAAAGTTATTTTTTCATCCGTCGATTTCGTGGCATCAAGACTCGCTTGCAGTGCGGCCATGAGATCAATAACACTCGTTTTCTGAAGCGCAGGCGCCGATTGTACTTCTTCTCCAGCCACCTTATGCTCGATTGCTTCCAGTAAGCGACCGCGGTATTCATCTTTATATTTCTCAGGCTCAAAAGGCGTAGATAGCTGGCTGATGAGCATCTTCGCCATTTCCATTTCACGTTCGTTCACAGTGACTTTCTCGGGAAGGTTGGGAACTTGAGAAATCGGACGAATCTCATCCGGGTAAAAAATAGTTTCCATAGCGAGGCAGTTCTCAATAACACGAATGGCGGCTAGTGAGCTTTTGGAACGGATCGAGACTTTGGCGATGCCGATTTTGCCGGTTTGACGCATGGAATCCAGCAGCAGATGATAGGCTCCAGACCCTGTATCTCCAGGCCCAAGATAGTAAGTCTTTTGAAAATAAACCGGATCAATATCTGTCAAGTTAACGAAATCCAGAATCTTGATCTCTTTATTCGCTTCTCCCGAAATATTTTCCAATTCATCCTTCTCAAAAATAACGAAACGTCCAGGTTCATACTCGTATCCCTTGGAAATTTCCTCCCACTCTACTTCTTTCTCACAAGTCTGGCATTTACGCACATAGGAGAGCGGTGTAATACAAGTTTTATGTATGTAACGCATGGAGATATCCTTATCTTCCGTTGCCGAAAACATTTTCACAGGCACATGAACAAGCCCGAAGCTAATAGCGCCTTTCCAAACCGTATGCATCTCGTGATTCCTCCTGGGTAATCGTGATTGTACTAGTATTCTCTTGAATTAATGGCTTTATACGGTAGGGATTTAAGAGAATAGACGGCCTTGAGAGTGGGTACGTTAAAAACGCAAGTTGATTACCATGAAGCTAATCTATGCTAAGGAGGGATTCACGGATGGCACAAGATTCAAATGCATCCCAAGATACAGATAATCAAGGGCAAGATGACCATTTTATGGACATTGATCGCATGATTAACGAAGGCTTGGGAGGCGGTAACGTCACCATGCACAACGGATTAATCGAATCCTCGACGACGGATACGATGGATCATCCGGAATCCGTATTGGATGAGCCATGAACATTCATCGCGCTCAAGAAATTTTAGCCGCCGATGAGAAGATTCACGTCGAGTTAAATGGCCTCCTTGTCTGGATCGACAGTGTGGATACCGGCAAAGCAGTTGCCAAAGTTCATGCGGAAGAAAACCCAGCCGATTCTCGGGTTGTGGCGGTTCAAGAGTTAGAAGAGGTCCATTAGTGGATGTGAAAGAACAGCAAAGCCTGCTCCGAGTTATCTCGGGGCGGGCTTTTTCATTTAGAGAGTTGATGTTGCCTACTAGCGAGGACTATAATAGGAGCAGCACGCGCAAACGGAAAGAAAGGGATGAGATCTACTTGCCTCAATCCACATTTACGTATAACTCCCAGCATGAGGAAGATACCGATAAACTAGGGAGATTGCTGGCCGCTTATTTGCAGCCTGGCACCGTCTTTACACTAGATGGCGATTTGGGTGCGGGAAAAACGAGGTTTTCGCAAGGCTTTGCTAGAGCGATGGGAATTACCGAAATCGTCAACTCGCCTACATTTACCATTATCAAAGAATACGAGGGAGCTGAGCTTCCTTTCTACCATATGGATATGTATCGCATTTCCCAAGAGGAAGCGGATGAACTAGGGCTCGATGATTATTTTTATGGAGCGGGCGTTACACTGATCGAATGGTCAAGCTTAATTGAAGACCTTTTGCCGCCAGAGAGACTAGCCATCACGATCGCCCATCAGGATGATCAAACCAGAGTATTTCACCTGACTCCGCACGGAGCCCCGTATCAGAGCTGGTGTGTACAAATGAAGGAGAACGGACATTTACAATGACAGAACGGACAATGAATTTAGGACGATGCTTAGCCATCGACACCTCAACATCTGCAATGACAGTTGCTATTTTGGAAAATGGAAATATGCTGGGCGAGGTCAGCTCCTACGCTGAACGGAATCACTCGATAGGGCTTCTTCCCCATATTCAAGACTTGCTTGCGAGTTTACATCTCAAACCCAAGGACCTTCAATCGGTCGCTGTGGGCCAAGGCCCCGGTTCCTATACAGGGGTTCGTATTGCCGTGTCTGTTGCCAAAACATTCGCATGGTCGTTAAGTCTGGATCTCATTGGTGTTTCCAGCTTAGAAGCAATGGCACTTGGTGGTGCTATGAAGGAGCAGAGCGCGACCGGAAATGGGCCAACTTGGGTGGTTCCGCTCATGGATGGCAGGAGAAAGCAGGCTTTTACAGCAGTCTATGCCTACGAGGGTGCTTCTCCCATGACAGCTAGTGGAGAGCTAGGAGCAAGCTGGCAAGAAGTACTGCCTGATGGCATTCGTGTTATTGGATCTTGGACGGAGCAAATCATTAAGCTAGCAGCCTCATCTGCGCAAGAACAAAGGCCCCATGCGATTCTGTTTGTAGGTGAAACCGAAGGGTTTAAAGATGAACTGGAACAATTTGCGCGGGATTGGGACGGAGTCGTTCGTGTACTTTCTTATGGTATTGAAGCCGAATATATCGGGAGACTGGCCTATCCGAGGCTAGCTAAAGGGGAAAAGGCAGATGTGCATACGTTTGTCCCGAATTACACCAGACTTCCGGAAGCCGAAGCCAATTTACTGGCCGGCATTAAGACGAAGAAAGGGGATCATTGATGATGGAGCAGCGACAACCGCAAACAACTGAAAACTCGTTGGTGTTCCGTTCCATGAGAATGGAAGACATCCCTTTTATTTGTGAAATCGAGCAAGAAGCGTTCACGACGCCATGGACAAAAGGTGCATTCGAGAATGAATTAACGAACAATCAGTTCGCTCATTATATGATTATGGATATCGACAGTGAGGTCGCCGGGTATGGCGGCATGTGGCTCATCATGGAAGAGGCGCATGTCACGAATGTGGCAGTTCGGGATACGTATAGAGGACGTAAGCTGGGGGAACGTTTGCTTCGGGAACTGATGAAAACTGCTGCTTTCTTAGGGGCTATTCGGATGACACTTGAGGTTCGAGCCTCGAACTACGTTGCGCAAAATTTGTACGAAAAAGTCGGTTTCCGCTCTGTTGGCGTGCGTAGAGGGTACTACACGGATAATCGCGAGGATGCTGTCATTATGTGGGCGGACTTGCCTAAGAGAAGAAAGGATAGTCTCGGAGATTGAGGCTTTCAGATAGGTGACGAATTTGACTAGAGAAGCAGGACAAGAGCAAAAGAGTGAAATGGTACAACAGATAGATACAGATATGCAAAAAGGTGAAACAGGTCAACAGCAAAAAGAAGCTCCTGTCACGAAGCCGGTTTATATTTTGGCTATCGAAACAAGCTGTGACGAAACTTCCGTAGCTATTGTCGAAAATGGTAAAATCATTCGTTCCAATGTGATTTCCAGCCAGATCGAAACGCACCAACGCTATGGCGGAGTGGTGCCAGAGGTGGCTTCCCGTAAGCATGTGGAGTCGATCACATGGATGCTGGAAGAAGCCGTCGAAAAAGCGGGCGTATCGCTGCAGGAGCTGTCCGCGATTGCCGTAACCGAGGGACCCGGATTAATCGGGGCCCTGTTAGTAGGCGTCGTTGCGGGCAAAGCGCTAGCCTGTGCCTTAGATCTGCCGCTGATTGGTGTTCACCATATTGCGGGACATATTTATGCGAATCAACTTGTGCATGAGCTCGAGTATCCGTTGATCTCGCTCGTTGTGTCCGGCGGACACACGGAGTTGATTCTGATGGAGGGGCCGGGCCAATTCCGCATCATCGGGCGAACGCGCGATGATGCGGCTGGCGAGGCCTACGACAAAATCGCGCGGGCGATGGGCCTGCCTTACCCGGGCGGTCCACACGTGGATCGGCTTGCGCAGGAAGCCGAGTCCGAGATCAAGATGCCTCGCTCGTGGCTCGAGGCAGACTCTTACGACTTCAGCTTCAGCGGATTGAAATCCGCTGTGCTGAACGTCGTCAACCAAAGCAAGATGCGCGGCGAGGCCGTTCAAGTCGCGCAGATTGCCAAGGGCTTCCAAGCCTCCGTCATCGACGTGCTTGTGGAGAAAGCTGACCGCGCCGTGCGTGAATACGGCGCGAAGCAGCTGCTGCTCGCGGGCGGTGTCGCAGCGAACAAAGGGCTGCGCAGCAGGCTCGCCGAGCGCTGCGAGCAGTTGAATGTGCCGCTGCTCGTGCCGCCGCTCGGCCTCTGCACAGACAACGCTGCGATGATAGGCGCAGCCGCTTTCCTCAAGTGGGACAAGCAAGAATTCGACTCCATGGAACTGAAGGCAGAGCCTCAGCTCAAGCTTGAAGAGTGGTAAGGGCAATAAAATAAATTTTCTGACAACTGTATTGACTTTGCCAAAACGGCATATTATAATCACAATCAATACTTTCAAACGCAACGAACGGGATTAGTAAGGAACAGTAGTTTCGCTCAGAGAGCTGTGCGCTTGGTGAAAGCACAGACGAAACGGTACCTGAACTCGCCCGGGAGCGGTAAGACTGATAAGGATGCCAAGGATCCAGCACCCAAGTAGGTCTTGACGGTTGACCCCCGTGATCAGGTACATGAGTGGTTTCGAGTGTAACAGCTCGGATCAATTAGAGTGGTACCGCGGAAGGTTCAAGCCTGTCGTCTCTTTTATAGAGATGGCAGGCTTTTTTGGTTGTTCTGAAACTTGAAGCGAACATGAACAAATGTGAAGAAGGAATATGAACATATAACAAACGTGATGAACAAGAGTAGTAAGTAAACATACACAAAAACGCGATGAACAAGAGTAGTAAGGGCTCACTTGTACGGTACAGAAAGCTGCGGGGTGATGCGACGCAGACCGTGAATGCCCCGAACTCGCTTGGAAGCGGTCATCCTGATCAGCTAGTTTTACGCTGTTAGGGATGAACGGATGACCTCCGTGATCGGGTGACGTAGAGCAGCAGCTAGTTTGGCTGCGCTATGTCTGAGGTGGGCTCCGTGACTTGGAGCCAACAAGAGTGGTACCGCGCTGGGTGAAGACCCGTCGTCTCTTATGTGGAGATGACGGGTCTTTTTGTTGTTTTTTTGAGGTGGCTGAATGACTTATCTCAGTAAGTCTCTGTAACGATGAAAAACATCACTAAAGTCACAGTGCGACCTGTATTGGCAGCTGTAGCGATGATAAACATCCTTAACAGGGAAGTAAGTACGAAAGCTTCCTCAAATGAGATGATTTAAGCATGAAAAACATCGCTAAAGTCTCAGAAAAGCCACAGCTACTTATGTTAGCGATGAAAAACAGCACTAAAGTAACGTAGAGACACATAAGTCAGTCGTAGCACGATTCATTTTCATTTTCAAACCATAAAAGAACATTGCCAGCAGGTCTGGCCCTACCTTGAGGAGGAATAACCATGGAAATCAACAACACAAACAACAATCGACGTATTCGCATTTTTGACACAACACTAAGAGATGGCGAACAGGCGCCAGGAGCCTCACTGTATCCGGAAGAGAAGATTCGTATCGCAAGGCAGCTTGCGAAAATGGGTGTGGATACCATCGAGCCGGGCTTCCCGATATCAAGTCCTGGTGATTTTCAGGCGGTGCAGCAAATTTCACGTGAACTGCAGAGCATAGAGATTTGCGGCTTTGCCCGCGCCGTCAAGGCGGATATTGACTCCGCGATAAAAGCCACACAGGATGCTGCTTCAAGACGCATTCACATGTTCCTGTCCTCGTCGGACATCCATCTGGATTTCCAACTTCGCAAATCCCGTCAACAGGTGGTAGAGATGGCTCGCTCCATGGTCGCCTATACGAAGCAATTCGTTGATCGGATCGAATTCTCGCCGATGGACGCAACGCGAACAGGGGACGAATTCCTGTTTGAAGTACTCGAGGCGGTCATTGCTGAGGGAGCGACGATCCTAAACATCCCTGACACAGTAGGCTACGCGCTTCCAGAAGAATATGGTGCTATGTTCCGCAGAGTGCGCCAAAGTGTTAGAGGTGGTGACACGGTGGAGTATAGCGCGCATTGCCATAATGATTTGGGTCTTGCTGTTGCGAACAGCCTTGCGGCTATTGCTGCAGGAGTCACACATGTGGAAGTAACCGTTAATGGTGTAGGGGAACGCGCAGGCAACTGTTCTCTCGAAGAACTCGTTATGG
Source organism: Paenibacillus germinis (assembly GCF_013141785.1). NCBI lineage: Bacteria > Bacillati > Bacillota > Bacilli > Caryophanales > Paenibacillaceae > Paenibacillus > Paenibacillus germinis. Next base: position 209,894 of record NZ_WHOC01000094.1, on the reverse strand, counting down.
CTATTGAGACGCGTAAGATGACCATGGGTGTGGAAACTGGGATCGTAGCTAGTGAAATTTTCAACACATCCAAAATGGTCAGCCGCATCATGGGCTTCCCCATTGCGTACAATAAGCCGATTGTCGGCAGAAATGCCTTCCAGCACGAAGCAGGTATTCATCAAGATGGGCTGCTGAAAAACCGTAATACGTACGAAATTATGGATCCAGAAAAGCTGGGCATTCCACGGTCCATGATCATCCTTGGCAAGCATTCGGGACGTCACGCGCTGAAACATCGCGTCGGACAATTTGGCATTGAGCTTACGGGAGAAGAACTGGATACACTGTACACCAGATTCAAAGAAAAAGCAGATGACCAGAAAATGGTGACTGACGATCAGCTCATGGAGCTTGTAGGCTCAACCGTTGATGGGCAAATGGAGCCATTTACACTGACACATATGCAAGTCGTTTCTAGCAGTGATCGCAATCGGGTTGCCTCCGTGTCGGTAAAGAACAATCAAACAGGTGTTGAAAATGTGTATTCGGGGACAGGTGAAGGACCGATTGAAGCAATCGTGCAGTGCCTTCGACAAGCGATTCCGATGGCTGTGGATTTCTCCGATCTGGAGCTTCATTCGTTATCCACAGGTGAAAAAGCAACTGGAGAAGCGGAAGTTACCATCTCAGTGGGCGGCCAAACTTACAAAAATACAGGCATTGACCAGGATGTGCTTGTTGCAGTAGCGAAAGCTTTTATCTCAGCTTGCAACCAAGCTATTCGTATGCAAAATAGCGCAGCGGCCCCAACCGAAGCAACGACGGCGTGATAAACTATTAAATTGTAAGAAAACTTAGATATATACACAGCTTGTGTGCAAAGTTATTCACATACCCTGTGTACAATGTGCATAACTAGTGCAAACCCACGGTTACCAACGGTTTTGAAAGAATACGGAGAAGAATAACTTTTTCACAATTTTTTGTGGACAATGTGGATAAGATTGTGGAAAACGAAGGAATATCGCAGAGGGAGGCGGATTTTGCCTCTCTTTTTTTGTGGATAACGATGTGGATAAGTAATTGGGCATAAAATCATCCCACTTTAAATTATCGGAACAATCCGGCAGTGGATAGCTTTTCACTTGGATGAAAATGCTAAAAGCAAAAACAGTGGGTGAATACACTTGAAAGTAAAAATAGCAGGCATATTTGTGGGTATCTTAACTTTATTGTTAGAGTTGTCCACAAGTGCGGAGGGAATAGCAGCTGGTTTCGACCAATCCATCCACAACGAAGTAAAGTCCAAACAGGTAACGGTGGTTTCAATACCGGGTTTATCGTTCATGGAGCTCCGACCCGATCAACTTGTGGAGCTGCCCCATTTACGCCGGCTGACAGAGTTAAGTGCAGTTGGTGCTATGAACATTCGTACATCAAGCCGAACGATGAGAGACGTGTATGTCTCGTTGGGAGCAGGAGCACCTTCCGTAGGAATCGCAGAAGTGCAGGCTTTTGAAGCAAAAGAAACAAGGCAAGGTATTCGTTTTTCTGATCTTATAAATCGTTACACAGGCTGCTGCCAGGAAGAAAAGTCGGTTGAAGCTGACGCAGTACTGGTTCCTGACATCACGAGGCTGCAGCGAGCTAATGAAAACCAAGCTTATGGTACAGGCACCCTTGGGGAATTGTTGAAGGAGTATGGTGTTTTTCGTTCTGTGCTGGGAAGTAGTGATTTAGGGAAGAGATCAGGCATCGAAGAAAAGAAATTGCGGCGTTACAGTCCGCTTATGCTGATGGATTCCAATGGTTTTGTGGACAAAGGTGTACTCGGAGATGACGTCATAACTGTGGTTGTGGATAGACCATACGGTGTTAGTACTAATTATGCACAATTGCGTTCTTTGTGGGAAAAAAGGAAGCTGTCCGGTATTACACTAGTCGAGTTAGGTGATTTGTACAGACTTTACATGGATAAAGAGCATTATAACGAAGAACGTTTTACGCAGTTGAAAGGGCAAGTATTGAGGGAAATGGATCAATGGTTAGGTCAAGTGGTAGCAGGAATGACCGAGGAGGAAAGCATGTGGATTTTCTCTCCGGAAGTGAATAGTGAGGCGGCTAGAGCCAAAGCCTATTTATCTCCTATCCTTCATTACACGAATGACAGCAGAGGAGCAATATTAGTTTCGGAATCTACTCGCAGGCAAGGTGTCGTCACGGCACAAGATTTCACAAGTTCGCTGCTAAAAGAGTTCAATATCCCGGTGCCGAGTGGGCTGATGGGCATTCCATTATCCTATATGGGGAAAAATGATGTTCTTGCTGGGCTTATCAGGGAACAGTGCAGTATGCAGATGATTTACCGCAGTAGGCCGCTGCTGCTATATCCGTTTGTTACTTATGAAATGCTCGTATTGATCTTGAGTTTGATGTATGGTCTGTGGATTAAAAAAAGACAGGCAGACCCTGGCAATCTTGAAGGAAGGGCATTACCTTGGCGCAGGAGTGTGCGTACGCTGCTTTTCTCATTGCCCACGGCGCCTGCAGTTATGCTGTTGATGGGCTGGTTGGTTGTTCCTCTGACAACAAAAATAGGGATAGAAGGAACGATGGGGGTGCTGACTGCCGTTTTTATTGTGTGCACGCTGCTAATTTCTGTAGTTATGGAAAAATGCCGCCTATCCACAGCCATGATCTGGCTTGGTCTTGGGAACGCGTTGATCATAACGCTGGATGGCAGTACAGGGGCCCATGCCATGAAGTATTCCATTCTGGGTTATGATCCGATGATCGGTGCCCGCTACTACGGCATCGGGAATGAGTACATGGGCGTCTTGATCGGCGCCCTCGTTCTAGGTGTGACGGCCGCTTTGCAGCGCCGGCATGGAGATGGGCAGCCCGCCCTGCGCGGAGGCGGGCTTGATGGGATTGTCCCGCTCCTTGTAGGGAGCGGGAAGATGGAAGCATCGCCGCGCCTCGGAGCGGCGGTTTCTCCTGCCGCCGCGCTGCTCGCGTGTGGGGCGTTCTTGCTCGTGACGGCCTGCCTGGCGGCACCGTCACTCGGCGCGAACGCGGGCGGCTCCTTGAGCGCCGCGGTCGCCTTCGGCGTAGCCGGCGCGCATTGCTTCGCCGGCGAACGCTGGCGCGAGCTGCGCCTAGGCAGGGGCGCAGCCCTGCTGTCGGCGCTGCTCGCGCTGGGGCTTGGGGCGCTGTGGCTGCTCAACAGCGCCGATTCTCCCACGGCATTCGCGCGGGAGAGCCATGTAGGGCGTGCGTTTCACGCACTGCACGCTGGGCACTTCGATCAGATCGGACAGCTGATCGAGCGCAAGCTGCGGATGAACGTGCACTTGCTTCGTGCATCCGCGTGGAGCAAAGTGCTCATCACCAGCCTCATCGTGATGGCTGTCCTTGTGCTCCGTCCCCGCGGCCGACTCCGCTTATGGCAGCACAAATACCCGTACTGGATGTACGGGTTCTCGGCCAATATGATCGGAGCCATCGCAGCGCTGCTGCTTAACGACTCCGGCATTGTTGCAGCAGCGACGTTGATCATCTTCGTCGCTGTACCGATGCAGCTCCTGCGATTGCAGGAGCTTGAGACTTCAACGTAGAATCCTGCTGCAAGCCTCAGTAACTTCGGGGTACTTAACGATGTTTCATATCGTTAACCTCCTATATTGCGTTCAACGAGCCCACCCGACCCTACTTAACGATGTTCAGCATCGTTAAAGTAGAAGTAAATGAACAAGAAGGAGGCTTAACGATGTTTTATATCGTTAAACCTCCCATTTTGCGTACTGTGACACCATCCGACCACACTTAACGATGTTCAGCATCGTTAAAGTAGAAGTAAATAAGCGACAGGGAGGTTTAACGATGTTTTATATCGTTAAACCTCCCATTTTGCGTACTGTGACACCATCCGACCACACTTAACGATGTTTAACATCGTTAAAGGTGAAGTAAATAAGAAAAAGGGAAGTTTAACGATGTTTTACATCGCTAAACCTCCCATTTTGCGTACTGTGACACCATCCGGCCCTACTTAACGATGTTCAGCATCGAGAGAGCAGGGGGAATAAGCAAGAAAGTGAGCAATCAAGCCAACAAAACCTCCCACTCCTCATAACAAGCAGCGAGCGCACTCTTCCGCTGATCAACCGCAGCGGTCTTCTCCTGAACGAGTACGTAATTGTTGTACACAGCTGGGTCAGCAAGCTCCGCCTCCAGGGCGGACACTTCGTCTTCCAGCCGAGCGATGTCGAGCTCAAGCTGCTCGAGCTTGCGCTGGCGGCTGCGTTCTTCGCGCTTCGCCAGTTTGTCTGCTTCGTACCCACCGCCACTCGCGGGTTCACTTTTCCCAGCCGAACCGCTGCCTCCAGCGGCCTTCTTCTCCGCTTCTTTGGCCAGACGCTTCGCTTCCATCTCGGCGAGCTCGGCCTTTTTCTCAACGTAATCGTCGTAGTTGCCAAGATAACTCGTAAGCCCATCCTTTTGCAAATCCAGCATGCTCTCAGCCATCTTGTTCAGGAAGTAACGGTCATGGGAGATGAAGAGGAGAGTACCCTCGTAATCCATCAATGCCGATTCCAAAACCTCTTTACTATACAAATCCAAATGGTTGGTAGGCTCATCGAGAATTAATACATTCGCTTTTTGCAGCATCAGCTTGGCTAAGGCTACACGTGCTTTTTCCCCGCCGCTTAAGGCCGCAACCTTTTTGAACACATCTTCGCCGCTAAAAAGAAAGCTTCCGAGGACCGTACGAATGCGTGCTTCTTCCAGATGCGGGTACGTGTTCCACACTTCCTCCAGCACGTTGTTGGTCGGGGTCAGTCCCGTCTGCTCCTGATCATAATAGCCAATCGTGACGCCAGCGCCCCACTTGAAGGTGCCTGCGTCTTGTTTGTGCTGACCAATTAATGTTTTGAGCAAGGTGGATTTACCTACACCGTTGGGCCCAATGAGTGCAGCGGTTTCCGAACGACGAAGCTGGAAGGAGACGCCATCGAGCAATCGGTTCTTACCATCATAGGAAAGCGCCAAACGATCAACCTGAAGCACTTCCTTGCCGGAGCTCTGCTCGATTTCAAAAGAAAACGAAGCCCGCTTCAAATCCCCCATCGGCTTATCGAGTCGATCCATTTTTTCCAGCTGCTTGCGGCGGCTCTGCGCTCTCTTCGTCGTGGAAGCACGCACAATGTTGCGCTGAACAAAATCCTCCAGCTTCGCAATTTCATCCTGCTGCTTCTCGAACTGCTTCATTTCGATCTCATAATTAGCTTCTTTAATTTCGATGAATCGGGAATAGTTCCCGGTATATCGCTTGGAAGCATTTCGCTCAATTTCATAAATAGAAGTCACCAAAGCATCCAGGAAAAACCGGTCATGAGACACGACCAGAATAGCGCCCGGATAGCCACGTAAATAGCCTTCTAGCCAAGTTAGTGTCGGAATGTCCAAATGGTTCGTAGGCTCATCGAGCATAAGTAGATCAGGTTCTTCAAGCAGCATTTTGGCTAGCGCAAGCCTTGTTTTCTGACCGCCGCTGAGCGTTTTGACTAATGTATCCGGAGGAAACTGACCAAAGCCCATCCCGTGCAAAATGCCGCGGATTTTCGCTTCAATTTCATAGCCGCCATGTTCACGGAACCATTCGGAGCGCAGAGCGTAACGATTCATCGTGGTTTCGTACTTTTTTTCATCCGAGATTAGATCAGGATCTGCCATTAACGCTTCAAGCTCACGAAGCTCTCGTTCTGTCTCCAGCAAGGAACTAAATACGCTCAGCAACTCGTTCCAGATAGACTTGTCCGTTTGCAGTCCGCTGTTTTGCTTCAAATAGCCGATTTTCGTTTCCTTTGCCTTGAATAAGTCACCGCTGTCATAGGACATTTCGCCGGCAATAATTTGGAGCAGCGTCGATTTACCGGCGCCATTCACGCCAACTAAACCGATCCGTTCCCTGTTTTCGATCTGTAGCGTTATATTGGAGAGTACGGAACGTACCCCATAGCTTTTTGAAATGTTAGAAACCTGTAATAGCATCTGCTGCTACCTCCTGCTTATTAATGAAAGGACCTGTCCAAGCCCGCCCTTTCGCTCTCTTATAAATCCCATCAATTCACTAGTATACACCATGCGCGAGGGCATCGTATGCTTAATTTTGCATAGATCAGATTGGGTAGGGGATGGGTAAATGGTACTTTTGAGGCATGCTAAGTATATAGGCTATTCGTTCTTGCCCCTGCTTCTGTTGATATTACTATGTCAAGGAGTAACAAGCTCATCAGACATTGGGAGGCAGGCCATATCTGCAATTCCCGCGTCTAGTTCAACCACTTCCCCAGCAGCATTCACGATTATGACGTTTAATATCCACCACGGTGAAGGTTTAGATGGTAGAGTAAATATACAACGTATTGCTGAGCTCATTCAAAATGAAAAAGCCGACGTCATCACCTTGCAAGAAGTGGATCGTTATCGCTGGCGCAGCGGGTATGTGGATCAAGCGAAGGAATTGGCCGAGCTTCTTGGGATGGATATGCGTTTTGCACCTAGTTTAAGTTATACGGCCGGGCAATACGGCAATGCGATTCTGAGCCGTTATCCGATTGAGGACAGCAACTATACGCTGCTTCCAGGTAATAAGGAAACTAGAAGTCTTTTAGAGGTGAAAATCAAGGTTAATTCTGAACTTGTTCGAATAGCCACCACGCATTTGGGTCTGTCCAAAGAGGATCGAAGACTTCAACTTGCTCGCATTTCAGAAATGGTAACAAACTATGATGACCCACTTGTTGTCGCGGGGGATTTTAATATGGAATTAGACGCCTTTCCGTTCAAAATAGACACAGATCAGCTCACCAATGTGCCATTACGAGCGGGTGTGCAATCGACATTTGTGGATGGAAAAAGGATCGATCACATCTTCACGAATAGGAAAAAAGTCCAAACTTCATGGGCGATTCCGACGATATTCTCGGACCATTTTCCCGTAATAACGCTCATTCGACTGGAGTCCCCAGTGCAAGTATAGTTTTTTTCCTTGTTTATGTTAAAATGGGGGAAACCACTCCTCGTTAGGGAAGGGCTGAAGCTAGTATGAACATCCGAGAGCGGAAAATCGAATTACGTAAAGAAATGGAAGAACTGCGCTCCTCCATCATGTCTGAAGAACGTGAAGAGAAGCAGCAGCGCATAAATGAAAGATTGATAAAACTATGCAGCGATAGGCTTCTTGGGCATGGACAGAATGAAACGTCCGCTCCGCCTACGATCATGAGTTATATGCCTTTTCGGTCTGAGCCGGATGTTGCCCCTCTGATGGAATGGTGTTGGCAGAAGGGAATTCGTGTGCTTGTGCCGAAGGTTGTAGCAGATACGAAGACAATGAATTTGCATGTCATAAGCAGCTATGAAGATGTGGAAAGCGGGGCATATGGCATCAGAGAACCTCGCAGCGAGGTACCGATTGAGCACGATTTGTCCACCCTATCTATGATCTTAGTGCCAGGGCTTGCTTTTGATCTGGATTTCGGAAGACTGGGCTATGGGGGCGGTTTTTATGATCGCTTCATGCAGCTATTTGCTGCGCGCGGGCTTAAGAGACCATTTGCGGTTGCGGCCGCTTTTGATAATCAATTGATTCCTGCGGTCCCTTCTTCCTGGCATGATTTCCGAGTTGACGGGATCGTCACCGAGAGCAAAATGGTCTTCAAATCAGAAACCTAAAATAGAGGTGAGTGCTTTGCCCGATTTTTCCCCATTAACCCATTTTAATGAGCAGGGACGAGCACGAATGGTCGACATTTCGGACAAAACAGAGACGAAGCGTACGGCTACCGCGCGTTCCACTTTAATTATGAAGAGCGAGACGCTCGATTTAATTAAGCAGGGTAAAATGAAAAAAGGCGATGTCCTCGCCGTTGCTCAAGTGGCTGGCATCATGGCCGCCAAAAAAACGTCAGACTGGATTCCGATGTGCCATCCGATTGCGCTGACGGGCATTGATATTCAGTTTGCTGATAATGGCAACAATGAACTATACATAGAAGCAACTGTCAGGACGACGGGGCCGACTGGTGTTGAGATGGAGGCTTTAACAGCCGTATCTGCCGCTGCTCTAACCGTCTACGACATGTGCAAAGCAGTAGAGAAGGATATGATTATCAGCTCCACGCTGCTTGTCCTCAAAGCAGGCGGCAAAAACGGGGATTTTCACAGACAAGATAGTTGACAGTGACGCGACTAGACAGATAAAGCAGTTTTTTTCATAGAAATGAAGGTCGACGATCACTCAGGTTAGTGGGGTTATCTCATTCAGTTAACAAGGGAGAGGTGACGAAGGATGCACTGGAAAGTTGCGATTTTGACAGCCAGTGACCGCGGTTACCGAGGAGAACGAGAAGACACTAGCGCTCAGGTAATCCGCGAGCTGATTGAAGAGGAAATTCAAGGCGAAATCATCGAATACCGGGTCGTTCCGGATGAGATGGATGAAATCATGGCTTCATTAATAGAAATGACGGATTATTATCAGGCAGATTTGATTTTAACGACTGGCGGCACGGGACTTGCCCCCCGAGATGTGACACCGGAAGCAACGCTCAATGTGATTGACCGAGTTGCACCTGGTTTTGCAGAAGCCATGCGAATGATTTCGATGCAAAAAACGCGGAAAGCGATGCTTTCCAGAGCGGTATCCGGCATTCGAGGGCGCACGCTGATCATTAATTTGCCGGGCAGCCCCAAGGGCGTGCAGGAGAATCTGATGGCGATTATCGATCAGCTTCCGCATGCGCTGGGGATTCTGACAGGCAAAGAAGGTGACCATGGGTGAGCAAACTTGAATCCATGCTGCGAGAAGTCAAGATCGAAGATGCGATCGGCATGATTTTGCCTCATGATCTTACTCAGATTTTGCCCGGTGAATTCAAAGGGCGCTTGTTTCGCAAAGGCCATCAAGTGACGGAGGCCGATATTCCTGGGCTTCTGAGCATCGGCAAAGAGCACATCTATGTGATGGAGCTGCAGCCTGGCTACCTGCATGAGGATGAAGCTGCGCTGCGCATGGCGAAGGCAATAGCTGGGGATGGGCTCACGCTGACGGAGCCGCATGAGGGCAAAGTGAACGTGAAATCAGCGATTCACGGCTTGGTTAAGATCGATAAGGCGTTCGTCGACAGCGTGAACGCCATCGATGAGGTCGTGTTGTCGACGATTCGCAGCAACACGGTCGTTCAGGCAGGCGCTTCGCTGGTCGGCACGCGGGTAATCCCGCTGATTGTGGACGAAGCGAAGGTTGTAGAGGTCGAGCGCCTAGCTGCCGCTCGACGTGAGGAGGGCTTCACCTTGCTTGAGGTGAAGCCGTTTCGCAAGCTGCGCGTCGGCGTTATTACGACGGGCAGCGAGGTCTTCAAGGGCCGAATCAAGGATAAATTCGGCCCGGTTGTGAAGGAGAAGCTGGCGCAGCTCGGCTCCGAGGTAGTAGACCAACGCTTCGTGTCGGATGACAGCGAAGCGATTGTGGGTGAGATCCACGCGCTGTTAGCGCTGAGCGTGGATCTGGTCTTGGTCACGGGAGGCATGTCCGTGGACCCGGATGATCGCACACCGGGTGCGATCAAGCAGGCCGGCGCCCGCGTGGTCAGCTACGGCACGCCGATGCTGCCGGGCTCGATGCTGATGATCGCCTATCTGGGCGATGTGCCGATCATGGGCTTGCCGGGGTGCGTGATGCACGACCCGTATACGTCCTTTGATGTGCTGCTCCCGCGGATTTGCGCGGGCGAGACGATCGTGCGCAGCGACATTACGGAGATGGGGTACGGTGGGTTTTATCAGTGCTAGTGGTAGTCGATGAATCTTGCTTTTTAAAGCACGTTTGGACATTTGCTGCATTTTGTGCAGGTAATTGGATGAATTTGTTTCGTATCTAGCAAATTGCTGCAAAATGTGCATTTCTTTTGGCGCTTTTGCGGTATATTGGCTGTTTTTAGCTGATTTTGATGTACAAAATGCATTAAAGTGGGCCGTAGAGGTGAAAAGTAGCAAAATAACTGCACTTTTTGCAGCTAATGCAAAAGTGTGGTGACTTCAGTGAAGGTGTTGACCACAGTTACCACCCCCTAGGAGATTTCGCTGCCGATTTCTGCGTTTGCTAATTTATTTTACGGTTTAGTTGAAGTCGCAACAAATAATGGAGATGAAGTCCATGTTTCAAAATATCGGTTTCACCGAGCTCTTATTAATAGCAATCGTTGCTCTTGTCCTATTCGGACCGCAGAAGCTGCCCGAAATTGGCCGTGTGCTGGGGCGCACGATCAGGGATTTTAAGAAAGGCGCTCACGCCCTGCTGAACGATGAGCCTGAGGAAGTGGCGGCGCCGAAGCCAGCAGCCCAGGTCAAACCTGCTCCGCAGGTTTCGACTCAAGGCGAAGCAGCCTCGTCAAACGCTGTCGAAGCAGGTGCTCCTTCTGAGAGAGCGGCAGTCGCGTTTGTATCGGCTGCTCCCGCAGTAGTCGAGTCGACTGTCGAGCCGAGTGCAGCTGCAGCAGTTGAGTCGGTTACCCCAACGGTTGCGCCATCTGCCTCTCCGGAAGTAGTCTCCTCTGTGGAAGCACCGTCTGTAACTCCGACGGCACCCGCTAGAACGGAAGCACCACTAGCCTCCGCGGCAGCGCCTATCGCGCCGCCTAGTAACACGCGGCGTCTACCAGACTAGCCGCTTTCTTTTCAGCATAACAGTGCTTCAGCCGTATAGGTTTGATCCACTAGATCAGGTTGGTGAAATATGACAACGAACGAAGAAATGTCACTCGTAGAGCACCTTGGTGAGCTGCGCAAACGAATCATGTGGGTACTGGCCGTCCTGGTCATAGGGATGGTAGGCGGGCTAATCAGCGCGAAGCCGATCATTCGATACCTCAAAAACATTCCGCCTGCTGATAGCATCAGTTGGAACGTTTTTTCCCCATGGGATGCCTTGCGCTTGTATATGAATTTTGGTTTGGCCGTAGGTATTCTTATTACCCTGCCGGTTATTCTTTATCATATATGGGCGTTTGTTAAGCCTGGCTTGCGTGAGGCTGAGCAGAAGGCTTCGATTATTTATATTCCTTATGCGTTTTTGTTATTTTTAGGAGGTCTTTCCTTTGGTTATTGGGTTGTTTTTCCGATGGCTTTTTACTTTACTTCCTCCATTAGCCGGAGTCTCGAGATCACGGAGATGTATGGCGCGGCGCAATATTTTACGTTTATGTTCAACATCATTCTTCCATTGGCCATTGTGTTTGAAATGCCGATTGTCGTGATGTTCCTCACGAAGATTCGCCTTTTGAATCCGAAGCGTCTGCACAAGTTCAGAAGGTATGCTTACATGCTGCTTGTTATTTTATCTACGGTTATTACGCCGCCGGATGCGATATCGGCTATCTTAGTGGCTTTGCCGCTTATTGTTTTGTATGAATTTAGCGTATTTATGTCGGGATTCATTTATCGCAAACAGTTGGCGAAGGATGCTGAGTGGGAGCGGGAGTTCGGTCCAAAATAATAAAACAGTCTGCGTAATGTGCAGGCTGTTTTTCTTTTTTTAATGAGAATATTTGTTTTTCATTTGGGTAGAATGAGGGGGGTGTCCGAAAGAATGAAAAATGTGTAAAAGGACTTGCAAATTGCTCACAGAATGAGTATCATAAGAATTGTTGTTAGCACTAAACACATTCGAGTGCTAATAAACGAAATACACCCATTACCAATTTTCTAAAGGAGGCTATTTTTCCATGATCAGACCGTTAGGTGATCGAGTAATCATTGAAGCCGTTGCGAAAGAGGAGACTACAGCAAGTGGCATCGTGCTGCCAGATACAGCTAAAGAAAAACCACAAGAAGGTAAAGTTGTAGCAGTAGGCGCAGGCGCGTTGAAAGATGGCGTACGTGTTCCGCTTGAAGTAAGCGAAGGCGACCGCATCATTTTCTCCAAATACGCTGGAACTGAAGTGAAATACGAAGGCCGCGAACTGTTGATCTTGCGCGAAAGCGACATTCTCGCTGTATTAGCCTAATTTAGCAGGATATAGATCGGCACTGCGTATACTTAGTTTTTCCGTAATACTACTTACTATGTACAGGTTCTAAATTAGAGGAGGTTTCCTATCATGGCAAAAGAAATTAAGTTCAGTGAAGACGCACGCCGCGCGATGCTTCGTGGGGTAGATGCTTTAGCTAATGCTGTAAAAGTAACCCTCGGTCCTAAAGGCCGTAACGTTGTTCTTGAGAAAAAATTTGGCAGCCCGTTGATCACAAATGACGGTGTTACGATCGCGAAAGAAATCGAGCTTGAAGATGCTTTCGAAAACATGGGAGCACAACTTGTTAAAGAAGTTGCTACCAAAACAAATGATGTTGCCGGTGACGGTACAACAACTGCAACGGTTCTAGCACAAGCTATGATCCGCGAAGGTCTGAAAAACGTAACTGCAGGCGCTAACCCAATGGTTATCCGCAAAGGTATCGAGAAAGCTGTTAAAGCGGCTGTAGAAGAGCTTCAAGCTATCGCGAAGCCAATCGAAGGCAAACAATCCATCGCACAAGTAGCGGCAATCTCTGCTGCTGACGAAGAAGTAGGCGAATTGATCGCTGAAGCTATGGAAAAAGTAGGTAAAGACGGTGTTATCACAGTTGAAGAATCCAAAGGATTCCTTACTGAACTAGAAGTTGTAGAAGGTATGCAATTCGACCGTGGTTACACTTCCCCATACATGATCACTGACACGGATAAAATGGAAGCTGTCCTTGACAACCCATACATCCTGATCACTGACAAAAAAATCTCGAACATCCAAGAAATCTTGCCTGTTCTTGAAAAAGTGGTTCAATCCGGTAAACAACTTCTGATCATTGCTGAAGATGTTGAAGGCGAAGCACAAGCAACGCTTGTTGTAAACAGACTTCGTGGCACATTCACTTGCGTAGCTGTTAAAGCTCCAGGTTTCGGTGACCGTCGTAAAGCTATGCTTGGCGATATCGCTGCTCTAACTGGTGGCCAAGTGATTACAGAAGAGCTTGGATTGGATCTGAAATCCACAACTCCTGACCAACTTGGTAGCGCGCGTCAAATCCGCGTAACTAAAGAGAACACAATCATCGTTGATGGCGCTGGCGACAAAAAAGACATCGGCGCACGTGTTACTCAAATTCGCGCACAATTGGAAGAAACAACTTCCGATTTCGATAAAGAAAAACTTCAAGAGCGTTTGGCTAAACTTTCTGGCGGCGTAGCTGTTATCAAAGTTGGCGCAGCGACTGAAACTGAGCTGAAAGAGCGTAAACTTCGTATCGAAGATGCTCTGAACGCAACTCGTGCAGCTGTTGAAGAAGGTATCGTTTCTGGTGGTGGTACAGCCCTAGTTAACGTGTACAATGCAGTAGCTAAAGTAGTAGCTGTTGGCGACGAGCAAACAGGCGTAAACATCATCCTGCGCTCCCTAGAAGAGCCAGTTCGCACAATCGCAGCTAACGCTGGTCAAGAAGGCTCCGTAATCGTTGAGCGTCTCAAGAACGAAAAAGTAGGCATCGGCTACAACGCAGCAACTGGCCAATGGGTGAACATGTTCGAAGCAGGTATCGTTGACCCTGCTAAAGTAACTCGTTCCGCACTGCAAAACGCAGCATCCGTAGCAGCTATGTTCTTGACAACAGAAGCAGTTATCGCTGACAAACCAGAAAAAGACAAACCAGGCATGCCTGATATGGGCGGCATGGGTGGAATGGGCGGCATGATGTAAGTCGTGCCCAAAATAGAGGCTTCTCATGAGTTCACCGAACTTATGGGCGGCCTCTTTCTTTTTGGGTTTGGTAAAGGAACCTTCTATTTAAAAAGATAGACAAATAAACTAATACCCTCTTTTTTGATCTTGTAGTTCTTAAAGGGAGTTTCTTTTAGAAGTGACTCAAAATCTTCTTTTGTGTAAGCACCTTGTTTTAAGAAAGTTTTAAATGCAAATTTCACAAAATGCTTGTCAAATCCTTTCATTCCTGTCTGTCTAATCTCATTGTTAATATCTTCAGATGTTGCCTCGTAATTCATGTCGATGATTAGGGATGTTCCCCCTTCTTTCAGCACTCGATACATTTCACATAGCGCCTTTACGGGGTCCTTAAAGTTCTTGAATGCAGCACTGCAAACAATAGAATCAAAAAAGCTATCTTCGCATGGTAGATGGGATGCGTTACCTTCTTTAAAATCAACTGAAACATTTGCTTCTTTTGCATTATCTTTTTCAATTTTCACAAAGTCTGGGCTTATCTCAACTCCTGTAACGTTAAACCCTTTCTTGGCGAGTTCAATCGACAAATAACCCGGCCCAGGAGCAACTTCCAAAATATTTGCACGTTTGCCAACAAAAGATGCAACTTCATTCGCATATGCTTGCATTTGAGTCATTCGGCTTTTGCGAGAGTTTTTATCATACCACTTTGCAGTTAAGCCATAAATGCCGACATCCTTGGTTTTTCGCATGTTTTTCATCATAAACATATCTCCTTTAAAATTAGCTCGATTTCCTCAGCATCTTATTGATTTCATTATATAGGATCGATCGGCGCGTCTGAACCATCCGGCGGATGAAATATACCTCCGTCTTCAGACGGAGCTTCTGCCTACGCGCTTTCTTGAATTGTCGTTACTTATTATCATAAAAAAAAGCCCTTATGGGCTTATTTGAAGGTTAATGTTTTTGTTTTAAAAGATAAATTTCTTCCTCAGTCTTGGAAATCTTATCACGTTGGAAGTCAAGACACTAATTTGTTGTCTGGATCGCTTCAAATAACTTATTGTCGGTTTCGATGTTCTCAACATGGTGTGCATCTATGGTTTGTTGGATTCGGTCGATCTTCAAATCCATCACTTCTAATTTAGTTAGTATCTGTTTTAACAAATCTTCCATAGCATTCACCTCAATGAACATTATAACATTTTTCTACTTTTTATTTATTAAAATTTTAAAGATCCCAAGCCGCAATAACCTTATTCTTCCCCGTCTGCTTCGCAGTAATCTCCGCAGTATCAGCCTGTTCAATCAATTCCTCTATTGAAGTTGGACTGCAGAGCTCTAGGGAAGATACGCCCACACTGACAGTGATTTGGTAAGGGCGTCCGAAGGCAAATTCTCTCTCAATTTCGCCTCGCAGCTGATGAGCAATCTTGAGGGCTTCTTTCCCATCAGTTTTAGGTAAAATGAGAATAAGTTCCTCACCGCCATATCGTCCAGCGATGTCGCTCTTTCTTAAATTAAATCGAAAAATATCCGCGATTTCTCGTAAAACTCGGTCCCCTTCCGGATGTCCGAACTCATTGACCCTGCGGAAATTATCTACATCGATCATGATCACGGATAGGTCGAGGTTATAACGTCTAGAGAGATCGAATTCTTCCCTCAGCTTTTCCATAAAATAACCGCGTAAATAAAAGCCGGTCAGGTTATCAATCACCATCTCTCTATGCAAGAGAACATTGATAATATGCGGTTTGATGAAAGAAAGAAAATGCTCCATATGTTGAAGCTTTGTTTTAGTCATACCATTTACATAAACCTGTAGCGTAATAGCTTGATCACCTCGCTGAAAGAGAGTGAATGTATGGGCCCAGCAATCTTCACTTCGGCTTTGATAGGCAATCAATTCATCGTGATCTCGTAGTCCGGAAGCCGTAACGAAAGCCTTGTGTTTATAATGCAGTAGTTTGTAAGTGATGGCCAGTTGAATGACTGGAAAGTAGTCAAAAAGTGCCTTGGTCAATCTCTGCATCGTTGTCATTAGATCCAAAGTTTCGGTAACCTGTTCACTGAGCTCGATAATGATTTGTAAATCCAAAGACAGGAGTAACCATTGCTCGCGGTCCGCAATCATTTTTTGAACAAAATCATCCTTCATGATGGCGGGTGATGCCGGAGCAAAGGTGGGCCGAATAACCCGCTCCATACATGCGGTCAAGTAGGGACGCCAAGTTTCCTTTTGAATAATCTGATAGCCATTCAATGCACGTCGCAAATACAGCATCGCATTTTGAATATCGCCCTCATAAATGGACCTCTCCGCCGAAAGTTTAAAATAATCAGGCCAAAAGATGTCATAGGAGCATCGTTTTAGATAAGCTTCAAAGTTTTCGAACCAAATCCCCATATTCTCCGAGCGAAGCTCTAAGAGAAGCGTAAGCAATTCTCGGTAAGCCCAACCAGCATACATCCCAGAGTTATTTTTCGAAATAAATTGTTCAAAAAGCTTGCAGGCTAGCTCCAGATTTCCCTCTCTAGTTTGGAACAGTGCCTCCAAGAAGAACGAGGTGTTTTCATATTTTAAAAAGCCCGGGATGGTGATAGGCAGGTTTTGACGGAAGGCGACATAACATTGAAAAACGGACAATAGAGCCAAACTCGACTCTGTGATTTGCTGCTCGAACAGAAGGGTTTCTAGTTCCTGAAACAGTTCCCACTGCTCCCATTCAAGTGCGTATAACAACTGATTCGTTAAATAAGTCTCGGCCAAATCCTTGCGCCGCAATTCGTCGACCTGCAGGACACGTTCTTTGTGATAGTGGTAGCTGGCCAAGTCTCCTTGATTTAATGAAAACTCCATGGCATTCAGATGGCCTACTTGTTCCTTGATCGTGTAACCAGAGCGCTTGGCACCTTCAATCCCGCGATATACGTACGTATTGATCAGCTTATTGTTGCTCTGATAGGAATATAAATCATAGAGACGGAGCATAAGGTCCGTATGAGGTGACGTTTCCAGAAGCGGTTCTAACTTAGCTGCAATGGATAAAGCCCACTCCTCGGTCTCAGGGAAATGAATCAGCATATTAATCGTATAATAGTTCGTAATCTCCGCAAAATGGCGAAGTGAAAGCAAATTTCTCTTTGGATAAACGACCTCGGTATAGAAGATGTGAAGCTTACGCACCTCTTCATCCTGTAGAGGGAAACAGAGATTGCTGGTGTTGAGTAAAAATGCAGCCCGTACCCGGTCTTCTAATGCCTGACTTTCGTCGAAAATAAAGGGGAATAACTGCTCACGTAAAATATAAACATCCAAATCATTTTGCAAGATGCGGATATACATCCACTCGAAGCGATCCGTGATTTTGCCTGTTCGTTCGTATACAGTTAGTGCCAATTGTTCGGAAAGAGCAAATTGGTTAAGCAGAAGATACATTCTACTAAGCAGCCTGTCTAGGAAAATGAGATAGGGTCTTTCTAACTTTTCATATAAATATTTGATGCGTTCTAATAATTCAACCTTTTGCCCATAAGAGAGAAGGGAACGGATTTGTTTATAATATTTTAAAAGCAAATAATATTCTACTTTATACTCACTCGCTTGGCTGGATAGTGTAATGAGTTGAGGTAAGCCAAGTGGACGGAATTGCTGCTGGTAGACCAAAGCTTTTTGGTAGTAAGACATTAGTTGAACTGCCGGCAACTGCTGTAAGACCAATTTGGTAATTTCAGTTGAGATAAATAAACTATCATTATGACTGACATGAACAAGGCCAAGCTCTGCCAGCTTCGTAACCGAAGAGAGGATGATTCCTACATCCATTTCATTAGCCTTAAACAGGGAAAATACGCTTATTGGCATAGGCAAACAACATAGGAGCCGTAATAGCTCAATTTCCTCACTGTCCAAAAGGGAGATGCGCTTAGAAAACAAGTGAAGAGAGTGGAGTTTTTCATAATCAAGATGGAATGCAGCTGTTCTACTCCAACCCTTGTTGGTGAGATGAATGCTTCCAGATTGAATAAGCTCCTCTAAAATGATGTGGCAGTGACTAAAGTTGATTTTGTGCTCATAAAACCAATTTTTCAATTCGGATATTAACATGGAATCAGCTCGTCCAAATTGTGAAGACAACAGCTGTTCATAGATCGCTTGGTCCGAATGATGGATTTCAAGCGTTTGAATCGATAGGCTAGTGAATTGAGTAGGTATCTGGCTGCCGCTGAAAATAATATGTAAGCCAGTCATCTCATGGCCATGCTCTCGCCAAAAGTTGAGGAGAATAAGCTGGGAATCTTCATCAAAGTGCTCGCTGTTTTCAAAAATATAGAACATGTTTTGAACAGGGAACATCGGGATAATGGAAGAGAAAAACTGATACAACCACTCGGCTAGCAAATAAAGGATATCGTCCCCTTCATAGTGCTTTTTAAGAAGCTGATCAAATTTACGAGAAAGATTCCGCAGCATGGTGATTGATTCTGGAAATAAGCCATAAGCGAGATGCAAGGTTCGGGAGACCACTTCACGTAAGGTTGAATAAGGAAGTCCTTGGGAGACAATCTTGAAGAAATAGCCTCTTTCTAACATCTCATTGACATTCTGAGTGTAAACATCAAATCGAATAGCCTCATCCTCACAAACGAGCCCTAATAAACGCTTCTCATTTGATTGTAAAAAATAACGAAAATGCTCTTGATGCTCTTGCGTAATTGGCGCAGCGGCAGGATACAGCCATTTTGGACTGCTATGGGAAATAAGCGGTTGCACCTGCTCAGGCAGTTGAAAGGCTGCTCGAATGATATCGGCAATTTCATCAGCGAATAAAATAGTTTCTGGCTCAGTACGCAGACGCTCTGATAATTGCAGAAGGATGCTTGGTACGGAGTCGGAGCCATATATAGTATGAATCAGTAGATGGATAGCTTCAAAATCAGCAGCTCGGGAAAGAAGAAAACGCCGCGCATAACGTGGAAATGAAGTAAATGAAAAGTCCGTCAATAAATGATTAATAAATTCAATAGCGGACGGGAATGGTTGGACATCGATGATAACGGCTAACGTTTGTGGTTCGAAAAAAAGCTGCTCTGGCAGCAAAAAGCCCATATAAAACTGCTCTTCATGCAGAATGGAAAGCGCTTTACAAATGGAGATCAGCAATTTCCCTTTGGATTCATCACCTAATGCTGCTTTTTCTATATGTGAAAACGGCAAATAGCCTTCTGGTAATGGAGAAAGCTGAATGACGAGATTGCCCTCAACAAGATTCCAATCCAGCGGCCGACGGAAATAATCTCCTTTAGCGGCTTTGGTCCAAGCGAGCAAACGATTCTCGATTTGTTTTTCGTGGAAATAATTCCAAAGCTTATGATGGAGATGCATCTCCGAATAATCAGGGGCATGAGAGTATGTTAAATGCCGAAAGGCGGAATTCGTGTTTTGAGTTGTATGATTCATCATACTCCCTCCTCCTTCTAAGGTATGGGAATTCAGACACTGGGGATGGGTTGATAACATCAAATAAATGTCATTTCTCAATTGTAACAAATATATGAAGCAAAAGGGAGAGGTATCATGGTGCTGTTAGCCTGCCTTTTTCGAGTCTGCTTGGACATTTAACCTGCTTGGCTCACATAATCCGCCTAATTATTGGCTAAATAGGCATTTGTACATTCATTGGACTAGGCATAAACGTATACTAACATAAACCTATAAAGGAGTTGACCCACCAATGGAATACAAACCTAGCCAATTAAGCCCGCTTAGCCAACCGTTCCAACCTAGCCAACTCAGCCCAGTTAACCAACCTGGCCCAGGCAAACCATATCAATGTCCACCTGCTGATCCGATAATGACAGATCCAGAAAGAATAGTAAGGGACTTCTACCACCCGCAGAGAGTTCAAGTTATTCATCCTATTCAAATCGTAAACCGCCACCACTGCGTTCCTGTCTATGAGCATGTTTATACTTGTTCAGAGACAGATGAATATTGCGGCACTCACCCGCATCCGCATCAAGGCATGTTGCGCGACTAGTTGAGAAGGAAACCCTCGGAAAGAATCGTTGATTCTTTTCGGGGGTTGTTTTGTGTGGTGCCAGAACTGAAGAAATTGACAATACATGGGGGGATAGGCTTCTATTAGTCTAGCGAAACGAATTGTATACATATTTTAGTATAAAATGTATAATTATGTATCATATTGAAAGGGTGTGTGGTTATGTCGAATCGTGTGTTCCCTTTGAAACGGGAAAAGCGTGATTTACGCGATTATCATTTTATGAGCACAGCGTTTAAGTCCCCGGGCGAGCTGCCCAAGAAAGTCGACTTGCGCTCAGCCATGTCCCCTATTGTCGATCAAGGTGCACTCGGAAGCTGTACGGCTAACGCCATAGCAAGCGGGCTTCGAGAGTATTTGCTCGTAAGCAGTCAGGAGAAGTGGACAGCCCTTTCTCGGCTTTTCTTGTATTGGCACGAACGCAAGCTCGAAGGTCATGTGGATGAAGATTCAAGGGCCTATATCCGAGATGGGATGAAAGTGCTCCAGAAGATTGGCGTTTGTCCAGAGGAGGATTATCCATATAACATTGCTGATTTCAGAGATATTCCCGATCCCAAAGCAGAACTGGATGCAGCTAATTATAAAATCAACGACTACCACCGGATTATGGACTTATATGCCCTTAAGGCTGCACTGGCTGAACAATCACCCGTTGTTATCGGCATGATGTTGTACGAGAGCTTCCAATCCCCTGAAGTAGCCCAAACGGGTAAAATTTCGGCTCCGAAGAAGAAGAGTGAACGGGTACTGGGCGGACATGCTATGCTGGCAGTTGGCTATGTGGATCGAGGCCTGTCAGGTCATGTTATCGTGCGCAACAGCTGGGGCGAGGACTGGGGAGATCAAGGTTACTGCTATATTCCTTATAAAATGTTTCAGGATCCGGACAGTGTGATGGATATGTGGACGGGGCGATAAATGAAAAGCAAAAGGTGCCACATCACTGTGGCACCTCTTTTATTTCGTTGGGAAATTCGTTGCAACAATCGCCTCAATGGCCTGCTTTTCTGCCGGATCTTTGGCAATCAGTTTATCGTAAAGAGCTTGATCTTTGGTACCTTGCTTCTGTAAAGCAGCCAAATACCATCTGATCAGAACACGATTCGGTTGGTCATCTAGATTTTCAGTAATGTGCGGTTGAATGGTTGCAGCTGCACCTGCATAGTCACCGCGCATATAGCTTATTTGACCTGCATTTAAAGCCATGCTCGGTGTAACAGCAAACGCACGACCCTGTGCTTGTTCTTTCGGTAGGTTTTTCAGAGAATCCACTCGCGCTAGAACGTCCTTGTAAGTGGCGAGAGCATTATCGAGTCTAGTGTTGTATTCTTGCGTATTATTCTTTTCTCTAGCTTGATTCGCAAGATCAATACTCAGAGACATACTCTTTTCATACATTTCAATATACCATGGATAATTAGGAATCTGAGCGTTGGACCAGTCTAACGCTTCTTGCTTGTTCCCTTTGATGAGAAGCATATTGAGCTGCTGCATCGCCACCATGCGGTTATGCGGTTCTTTTTTCAATAGCTGGTTAAGAAGATCTTGGGCTTGATTGAAAAAAGCTTCGCCCTTCTTCGGGTCTTCCTTTTGCATCTGATTAGATACTTGAAGTAGAATCCCAATTCGGCTGACCTGTCCTGTTAACAAATAGTCAGGATGAGCAGGATGCAGAGAAATCGCTTTGTCCAATGGAGCTACGATTTGGTTGTAATCTTGACTCTTTTTAACAACCTCAAGTGTCTGCTTATATGAACCATTCGCCGAGACTAGTTGAACCGAGATAAAAAACATCACGATCGATAAGACAGCCAAGAGCGATGGAAACATTTTGTGAAGCGCAGTTGAATCAGACTTTAATCGTATCGGAGCGGATGTACTGTTACTCAGCATCCCACCTAGTGCAAGGAACAGAATAGCACCCAAATAAACATAGCTTAAATCAAAGTCAATCATACTGTGGATCAAGAGAGAAATCGTTACGATGAAGAATAGGAAGTGAAGATCTCTTTTCTCCTGTGAACTTTTAATGTAGCTTCGAATATAGAACACCATGACAGCAATCACGAAACCGATAAAGGCAAGGAATCCTAGCGCGCCGGCCTCAACCAAGTATTGAAGTGCGAAGTTATGAGCCTGACGACTTGTGTACGGGTTGTTTTGATACTTCTCATATAAAGAAGCCCAAGCGCCACCACCTGCCCCTATAATCGGATAATCCGACCAGAGCTTCACAGCATCTTTATAAAAAGTACCGCGCTCCAGAACGCTGTGCTGCTGGAAATTAATATTTTCGATACGCGTTTTCACGTTGGCTGGAAGAATGTTTTTAAAACCAGTGTCACTTAGGATAAGAATGGCACCCAGTACACCAACAACAATTGCAGCGACCGGAAGAATAAAGGTAGCAAACTTCTTAGCATCGAAACGAGCCGTCATGCGCTCCAACCAAGGAGCAAAGAAGTGTTGAATAACGACAGCAAGGACAGCGAAAACTACAGAAGCAATCAGCAGGATTAACCAACCGTTCCAAGATTCTGATGCACTAGGCTGTTTTTGTAATCCAATCCCTATATCTGTTACTTTCTCTAGAATTACCAGAGACGCTGCGAATGCTAGACCAAATTGTATGAGTGCTAGAATCTGTCTACTAATTGAAAAAAAGAAAAGCATAATTAAGAAAACAACCGGAATTACCACTATCGCACCACGAGAAAGAGTTAACCAAAAAGATATAATAATAGGTACCAACATGATTGCATGTGGAAGCACGACATACCATTTGCGTGACTTGACGATGAAGAACAAAGCTCCAAGGGATAACGTAATCAAGAAGGCAGCATACGTATTCGCATATTGGAAAACCGATGTTAAGCGTAAACCGTTAGAATCTGTCATAATCGCATCGCGGTATAAATAAGGATTAGCTGCATCCATGAGAGCGAACCATCCTACCAAGTGCCCAGCGAAGTTTCCATTACCTAACCAGTACAAAAGTCCGAAGAGGACAATGAAATAACCGGAAATAATTAGCAAACTGGCAAAAATCGACGTGCCAAGCTTGTTTTTTGTCAGAAATACACCTAAAATGAAGAAGGTTGCATACAGCATTTGGATGTAAACCATATTCGTTGCCAAATAATGAGAGGCCGAATTCGATAGTGAAATCACATATGTCAGCGGCATCAATAAGACAAGAATGGTCAAAACATCTTTTTGTTCTTTAAGTTTAAATACAAAGAAAGCAAGGATTGCAATTAGCAGCAAAATGATAGAGGACCACACCGAAGCCGTATAGATTGTTCTCTCAAAATCGTAAGTTCCACCATTGAACAACGCCCGTTGAAACGGTGCCCAGAACATAAACAAGCCTGTAAACACTATTAAAATCCAAAAAATAACAGAGCTCTTCTCTGTCGTTATCGTTCCATTCGTTTTTGCACGCGAAGCCGCGTAGGCATTCTTACTTGCACTCATGAAAGACAGTCTCCTTTTTTGCTAAAGTTCGACTTTATTTTAGCATACTGGAAGAGGGTTTCCAAATGGTATAAAAAGAAATGATAAATATGGAATTTAAGTTGAAGAGGTGTTATTTATAATATTATGATAACTAATTGGATATATAAATTGTTTGAAAAACAAAGGTTGATAAATTTTAGTAAGAGGATCCCCTCAAAAATTAATATATTAGGAATGTTAAGAATACGTAACGAAGAATTGATAATTGAAGACACACTAAATCATCTTTCCACATTCTGTGATGCAATTGTTTGTTTTGATGATAATAGTACTGATAATACATACAGTATTATTAGTAAGCATTCTCATGTAATTGCTATTATTAGAAATTTTAACTGGCTTTCTGGTGTTCAAGATAGATTGGAAAGCGAGACTAGTCATAGAGCCGATTTATTGAAACTAAGTAAAACTTTTAACCCCAGGTGGATATTTTGTGCAGATGCTGATGAGAGATATATTGGTGATATTAAAGGTTTTACTAACTCCGAAGATTCTGAAAATTTAGATATAATAAGAATATCACTTTTCGATGCATACATGACCAAAGATGACAGTAAGCCATATTCTCAAGGCACACCTCTTTTGAATTTTCGCACTCATTTTGGTCCAGAAAGAAGAGATATTGTCATGTTGTGGAGAAATAATGAGTTTAATTTAGAGTACATTGGTCTGGATAGCAGAGAACCGAAATTTCAAGGTGATTTAAGATTGGATACTAGGTTTTTTTGTCAACATTATGGAAAGTCATTATCTGTTGATCATTGGGAGTCAACTTGTACATATTATGTTAATCATTTTCCTTATGAGTCATATGGTAAAAAATGGGAGGAACGAAGAGGTAAAGCATTACATACTGAATCTGATTTTGGCCGAGAACTATATACATGGGGTCAGCAACTATTTGATAATTCAATAAAAATTTATCCTTAATGTTAGGTGAGTAGACTATGAATTTATTAATTAAAGAGGATGTTATTAGAACAATTCGGCTTATTTTAAACTTATCAAAAACAGACTTCTGGAGTAAATATTCCGGATCTATTTTTGGGATATTTTGGGGTTTCTTCCAACCTTTTATGACAGTTCTTGTATATTGGTTTGTTTTCCAGATCGGTTTTAAAGTTACTCCTCTAAATGATGTGCCATTTTCGCTATGGTTAGTTTTTGGATTAATTCCTTGGTTTTTTTTCTCTGAAGCGTTCTTAGGAGCGACAAATAGTTTTATTGATTATAGTTATCTTGTGAAGAAAGTAATCTTTCGTATTAGCATTCTACCTGTGATAAAAGTGTTTTCGTCATTTTACATTCATTTCTTTTTCTTATTTATCATGATATTACTCTATTTCTTTTATGGACTCGAATTTAACTTGTATAATCTACAGATAATTTATTATGTAATTTCATTAATTATTTTAGTTTCAAGTATATCTATTATAACTTCTACAATTGTTGTTTTTTTTCGAGATTTGTCTCAAATAGTTTCGATATTTCTTCAATTTTCAATTTGGCTAACTCCCATAATGTGGAGTGAAAATGTGGTGCCTGATAAATTTAAATTATTATTTAAGCTCAATCCAATTTATTATATTATTAATGGTTATAGAGAATCTTTTTTTAGCGAAATTTGGTTTTGGCAAAGACCATATCAAACTATTTACTTTTGGATGTTTATTTTATTATCATCAAGTGTGGGTATCTGGATATTTAAAAAAATGAAAAAACATTTTTCTGATGTCTTGTAGAAAGTGGTGTAATTAGTGGTACAAGCAATAGAAATTAAAAATGTTACAAAAGTGTATAAATTATATAATAAACCTCTAGATCGACTAAAAGAATCTTTTGGAAAAAGAGCATTACACAAGGAGTTTATAGCATTAAATAATATTACGTTTAATGTTAATAGGGGTGAAATAGTAGGAATTCTAGGAACTAATGGTTCTGGGAAATCTACAATATTAAAAATAATCACAGGGATACTACAAGCAACAACAGGGGAAGTGATTGTAAACGGTAAGATATCGGCTTTATTAGAACTAGGAGCAGGATTTAATTATGAAGCTACAGGAATGGAAAATATATATTTAAATGGGGCAATATCAGGATTATCAAAGGAAGAAATAGATTCAAGATTAGAAGACATCATTAGTTTTTCCGAAATTGGTGAATTTGTATATCAGCCGGTCAAAACTTATTCAAGTGGAATGTTTGCTCGCTTAGCATTTGCAGTATCCATTAACATAGACCCTGATATTTTAATTATTGACGAGGCATTAGCTGTAGGCGATATGTATTTTCAAGAAAAGTGTTATGAAAAAATGAAGCAAATGGTATCAAAGGGAGTAACTATTTTGTTTGTTAGTCACAGTATTCCAGCAATTAGAAACTTTTGTACAAGAGCAGTTTGGATAGAAAAAGGTGAACTAAAAGCAGTTGGTAAAGCAGACGAAATTTGTGAATTATATAAGCAACATGTTGAAAATCAAGAAGTGTCCATAAAAACACATGTGCCATTGAAACAGAATGAATCTAATAGGTTGGAAGTTAATGAAGCATTAAAACAAAAAAACAAAATTTATGTTAGTGATATCACTCTTGATAAGTTTGAATATATAACTGGAGAAGACATTCATATAACTCTTAGTATTGAGTTTAAAGAAATCGATTTAAAATATGGCCTCGGACTAATTGTATTTAATTCAGAAGGGGATATAGTAACATTGTTCAATACTTTGCGTGACGATATATCCTTAAATGAGCCATATAATGAGTTTACTTTGATACTACCTGAAAATGATTTTCTTCAAGGTAATTATTATATTTCTGTGCATATTTCAGATGATTTAGGGATGTATCCTTACGACAGTAACGATTACGCCATAGAGTTTTCGATAAAAACAAATAAAAGTAAAAACGGTCTTCCAATATCAGAAGGAATGTTCAGAAGCAAGCATATCTGGAAATATAAATAAAAAGGCGGGAAAAGTAATGTGGACAGGTAGACACATTCTAATTACAACTCATTCACTTGTTGAATTTGCTGGAGCAGAAATAAATGTATTAAGTTTAGCAAAAGAATTCATCGATTTGGGGAATGTTGTTCATGTTGGGGCTTATTATATCGGTGAACCAATCTTATCAGAGTTCAATAATTCAAATATTCCAGTTTTTAATCTTATTCATAGCGAATGGTCTCAAATGCACTATGATTTAGTATGGTCTCAACATGCGACAACGTTGTATCAAGTGCTTCTCCGTGGAATAAAACCTGAGAAAATAATTTTTAGTTCACTTTCTCCCTTTGAACCTCTTGAATTCCCTCCTATCTTTTCTAACCAACTATCGTTAATTTTAGCAAATAGTGAAGAGACAAGAGAGAGATTAATTTCAGAAGGTGTAAGCATAGACAATGTAATGGTATTTCCAAATTTCGCTACAAATGATTACTTTAATTCGAATATTAAACATTTGGCTGAGAAAGTTAGAAGGATTTGTATTATCTCTAACCATGTACCAGAAGAACTAAAATTATTGCAATCAGAGTTTTACAATGATTCGATCGTTTTGGATATATATGGAATTGAATACATTAATACGTTAATCACTCCTGAAATATTAAAAAATTATGATGTTATAATAACAATTGGTAAAAGCGTTCAATTTTCTCTCGTTATGGGAATTCCTGTTTATTGTTATGACATTCATGGTGGCCCAGGTTGGATAGATGAAACTAACTATAAAATCGCTAAGTATTACAATTTTTCTGGAAGAGGTTTTGATAAGAAATTAACTGCTAATGAAATTAAAATGGAAATTTTAGAAGGTTATTCTAGAGCTTGTTCAAATATGGAGCTATTGTCTTTATTAGCAAGAAGTGAATTTAATTTGAGTCTAAACCTCAAGACAATCTTGGATAGTGAAAGATTATTGACTAGAAATGTAGACAATAATGTGTTAGTTGAAGATTGTTTATCATTTGAAAGAAGTCATAAAGCATTCTTACGAGAGTATGAGTATAATAGATATTATAAATCAATAGCAATTGAGAAAGAAAAAAAAATTAGTTCACTTCTTGAAGAATTGGAAGGTAAAAATCAACAAATTGATGAGTATAGTTTACTTAATTCTGAACTTCATTCCAAAATATCCAGACTAATTTCTAATGTTCGAAATCAAGCTTTTAGTTTGCAAAAATTAAGTAATGAGTTAGATAAAAAAATGATAATCAATAATGATTCACAGAAACAAATCGAACTCTTAACAAATAGTATTAATGAGTTTCAGAAACAAATTTCACAAAAAGATGATAACTCAAATTATTTATTAAATTTATCTCAAGAACTCAGTACAAAGTTAAATGAAATACAGAATACAAGAGCATGGATATATGCGGAGAAGGTTAGAAAACTAAATATAAAACTAAGAAAAGGAATACGTAATCCAAATTTAATCTACAAAAAAATTTTAAAAACACTTAATATAAGTAGTTCGTCTTACTATAAAAAGAAAGTTCATGTGCAGCAATTATACAATAACAATGAAATACCTGATCGGAATCCATTAATATCAGTAGTGATACCTATTTATGATCGAACTGATGTCTTGATAGAGAGTATAGACTCAATACTTAATCAAACTTATGATAATATTGAGATATTGTTGGTATGTGATGGATCTCCCACTAAAACCCTAGAAATTGTTAAAAGTTATGAGAACAATGAAAAAGTAAAGGCATTTTATTTTAAAAACAATAGTGGTAATGCAGTTAGGGGAAGAAATAAGGCAATCAAAGAGGCAAGAGGAGAATATCTTGCATTCCAAGATAGTGATGATATAGCGGAGTTAAACCGATTAGAACTTTCTTTAGGTTATATTCAAAATTATAAGTGTGACGTTGTTTATGGTGGATGGAGAGCGTTATTGGATGGCACAAGAATTATTGATCTAGAAGATAAACAAGAAGTGTTTAGCCCTGAATGTGACTACGAGTTCCTAAAAGAAATATGCGTACCTTGTCAAAGCACAGTTATGGTTAGACTGAGTGCTATTAGACATGTGGGTGGCTTAAAGTCAATAATGAGATATAGAGAAGACCATGAATTGTGGCTTAGATTATCATATTATGGATATAAATTTAAGTCTATTCCATATGTATTAACAAATTTACGATTACATGACAATAATTTAGAACTTACTTTTAAAGATAATGATAATGTTTGGGAAAAACTTACATTGGAAGAGCATAAAATAATTAGACCTTTAAAGCCCAAAATTGCATATCTATTAGCTGGTACAGGTATTTCTGGAGGTTTATCTGTAATATGCAAGCATGCAAATAGTTTGTTAGACCGCGGTTACGATGTTTCATTTATTACAGAAGATAACTCAAATACTATTGAGTGGTATCCTAGTCAGTTGGTAAATATAATCCCTATTGATAATATTCCAAATAATTTTGATATAATAATTGCAACTTATTGGACAACAGCATATACATTAGAAAACATTCCATCAAAAAGAAAACTATATTTTGTGCAGTCTAACGAAAGTATATTCTTTCCAGAGGAGTCTAATGAATACAAAGCTGCTTATAATACTTATACTAAAGACTATGAAATTATAACTATGGCTAAATGGTTGCAGGATTGGTTGGACATAAAATTTTCAAAAGACTCTTACTATGTCCCTAACGGCGTTGATCCTAAAATCGTATATTTAACAGAACCAATTGAAAAGAAAAATAATAAGATACGGATATTAATTGAAGGGCCAATCGACGTACCATTTAAAGGAATTAAAGAAGCATTCCAAGTAGTAGAGGGTTTAGACTGTGAAATATGGTGTGTAAGTACTTCAGGAACTCCTGATCCATCTTGGAAGATCGATAAATATTTTGAGAAAGTTCCTTTCGAAAGAATGAAATACATTTATTCTAGTTGTGATATTCTATTAAAGATGAGTAAAATAGAAAGCTTTTGCTTACCAGCCTTAGAAATGATGGCATGTGGCGGCATTTGCGTTCTCAATAAGTTTAATGGAATTGATGAATTTGTAGTAAATGAATACAATGCTTTAATTGTGGAACAAAGTGATATACTTGGTGCAAAAAATGCAATAATAAGGATAATGGAAAATCCAGACTTAAAAGAAAAATTGTCAAAAAACGCATTAGAAACGGCTTCGAATTGGAATTGGGATAGAAGTATTGATCTTTTAGAAGAAATAATATTACAGGGGTATTGAAATATAAAATATCAGGTTCAATATTATTGAATCTGATATTTTTCTTAAGGGGTAAACAATGAGAAAGTTTAATTTAATATTTGTTTTATTGATGTTTTTTGTATTGATTAGTAGTTTTTATTATGTAAGGTACAATTATCAACCAATTTCAAATGAATTTAACATAAAAAAAGACAAATTGGGTGTTAATCTTAGCTATCATATAAATGAAATAACTAATAGTATTGATATACAACAAAACTTCAAATCAAAATACGATGGATTAAATGGGATTGAAATATTTTTTTCCACTTTTAATAGAAAAAATACAGGGACTACTGTAGTAGAACTAATATTCAATAATGAAATAATAAGAAAAGAATTAATACCTAATAATCAGATCGAAGATAATAAATACAGAATGATATATTTTGATTCTATTAAGAAATCAAAAGGGACAATATACAATGTTAGAATATATTCAATAGATACTAATCGAGAAAATGCTGTGACTGTTTGGCTTGATGAAACTAAAGATAATAATCCTGTAATTTTAAATTCTAAATCAGGAAATGGACAATTAGTTGCTAATCTTAATTACAATATAGAATTTAATATTGAAAATTATTTGGTATCAACAATAATTTTGTTATTCATGTGTTATCTCCTATTCAAAATGATTAAGTTTCTTAGAAAGTAGGATGTAAACATGTTAAGAGTAAGAGAATTACCTCTGAAAATGTTACTTAAACGCTTCTACAATTACTATAAGAATTATGGAATCGTACCAACATATTACAAAACAATGGAAAAGTTTTTTGGAGAAAAATATAATTTGACATATAGCACGTCTCTTGATATTTACCAAGATATTAAGCGTAACCCATTAATTAGTATAGTAGTACCGATTTACAACACTAAAAGTACATACTTGAGGGAAATGATTTTGTCTGTACTTGCTCAAACCTATTCTAATTTTGAACTATGCTTACTCAATGCTGGAAGTAACAATGAGGAAACAGTTAAAACTCTATCTGAATTTAATGATCCAAGAATTATAGTGAAACATATGCCAGATAACATGGGTATTGCAGACAATACTAACGAAGCAATAAAATTAACTAACGGTGAGTTTATCGCTTTTTTAGACCATGATGATATTATTACGTCAGATGCACTTTTTGAAGTAATCAAAAAAATAAATTTAAGTGATCCTGATATAATATATAGCGATGAAGATAAAATTACTGAAAATGGATTGAAACATATCGAAATACACAAAAAACCAACGTATTCTCCTGATACTCTCAAGAGTTATAATTATATTTGCCATTTTTTAATTGTTAGAAAAAGTTTAATTGTTAAGAGTGGAGGTTTGAGGTCTGAATTTGATGGTGCTCAAGATTATGATCTGATACTTCGCTTAGCTAGTATGACAAAAAAAATTACTCACATTTCAAAAGTGCTTTATCATTGGCGAATAAACTCTTCATCAACTGCTTTTGACATAAGTAAAAAAGGATATGCACTAAAAGCAGGTCATTATGCAATTAGTGATTTTGTCACCAATCAAAATGTGCAATTTGAAGAAGTTAATTATGGGGGATTTATAGGTTCATTTAACATTAAATATTCAATTAAAAAGCCATGTAAAAATGAATATGCATTATTCATTTATGGTGATTTCTTCAAGGCAGAAGATATACATTCCTATGTATCAAAACTAAATTTAAATACAAAATTAATTTATTATTTTAGCTTGTCACATAGTAATGACTTTTATTTGACGGATAATGTATATGTAATTGGTATAAGTAATAATAAGTTTGTAGAAAAATTTAATAGATATACTATTTCACTAGAAGATACATCTTTTATTATTTTCATATATGATACTATTGAAATATTCGCAGATAATTGGGATAAGATTTTAGTAAGTAACATTCAAGAAAATTATTTATCTATTGTTACAACTAAAATTTTAAATAAAAATAGAAGAATTCATACATTTGGGTTAGCGATTACAGATGAAAAAATATATAACATCCATGAGAATAATAACAATAACTATTATGGGTATATGGGGAGATTAAGGATAGCTCAAAATTATTCAGCAGTAAGCCCAGAAATCATGATAGTAAGGGTTGATGATTTACTGAAATCAAATGGCTTAAATCCGCTCTATCAAAGTCCTATGGCATTTATTGATTTCGGATTTAATCAAATATATCAATATAATAAATTTATTAAAGCTATACCTGATGAGTTGTTTGTTTCGAAACAAAGTAATTGGTATAACGACCAAGATAATTCCTTATTTTATACTCTAAATTCAAAATATATAACCAAACAAGATCCCTTTTATCCATTAATTTGAATACCGTATATTTTACTATTAAACTATGTTTTCAAGGAGTGTTTCAAAGTGAAAGGAATAATTCTAGCGGGTGGTACAGGTTCAAGGTTATATCCTTTAACCAAAGTAACAAACAAACATTTACTTCCAGTGGGTAAATATCCAATGATTTTCCACTCCGTTGCAAAGCTAAAAGAAGCGGATATTATTGATATTCTTATCGTAACAGGTAAAGATCATATGGGTGATGTCGTTAACCTTCTAGGAAGCGGAAAGGAAATGGGGGTAACCTTTACTTACAAAGTTCAAGATGAAGCTGGAGGAATTGCTCAAGCTCTTGATCTTGCTGAGCATTTTGTTGGTGGAGATCAAATGGTTGTAATTCTTGGTGATAATGTATTTGAACAAAGTATTGTTCCTTTTGTAAATAACTTCAGGGCTCAGCGTAATGGCGCAAAAATACTTATCCAAGAAGTCCAAGACCCTCAAAGATACGGTGTTCCTGAACTTCAAGGAGAGAAAATTTTTTCTATCGAAGAGAAGCCTAAGAAGCCTAAAAGTAATTATGCAGTAACGGGTATATATATGTATGACAGATCTGTTTTTGATATTGTAAAAACCTTGCGGCCATCAGGTCGAGGTGAGCTTGAGATTACGGATGTTAATAATGCATACATCGTGAGGAACGAACTCAGCTACGATATTCTTGATGGATGGTGGACTGATGCAGGAACACATGCCTCGTTAGCCAAGGCTAATGAATTGGCTAAGGATTTATTATTTAGTGAAGAGTTTGGGAAACTTAAATTGTAAGAGGTGCCAACGATGAATATTATATCTACGAAATTAAAAGGATTATATATTGTAGAGCCCGATGTCCATGGTGACAATCGGGGATTTTTTATGGAGAGTTATAGTAGAGCGATTTTTGCTGAACTCGGAATTGAGCATGAGTTTATTCAAGATAATCATTCTTTATCAGAGGAAACCGGTGTTTTGCGTGGGCTACATTACCAGCTGAATCCTAAAGCACAAACAAAACTTTTACGCGTAGCTTCAGGTGCCATTTATGATGTCGCGGTAGACATCCGCAAGGACTCGTCTACGTTCGGCCAGTGGGTAGGGGTTATTCTAAGCGAGGCTAATAAGCGTCAACTACTGGTTCCACAAGGATTTGCTCATGGCTTTTGTACGATTGTTCCTAATACGCAGGTACTTTATAAAGTGGACGAGTACTACTCCCCTGAACACGATAGGGGTATACTTTGGAGCGATCCAGCGATAGGTATTGATTGGCCAACGTCTAAACCTATTCTTTCTGATAAAGATCAGAAGCACCCGCTGCTAAAAGATGCGGAATTAAACTTTTAAAATGGGAGTCATACATATATGAAATTACTTGTTACTGGTGGAGCCGGGTTTATCGGCAGCAACTTCGTTCATTATATGCTGGATCGTTATCCTAGCTATGAAATTATTAATCTTGATGCTTTGACGTATGCTGGGAATTTAGAGAATCTTTTATCGATTCAAGAAAATAGCCAATATACATTCATTAAGGGTGATATCACAAAAATGGAGCTAGTGAACAGTCTGTTCGATCAAGGTATCGATACGGTTGTCCATTTCGCCGCGGAATCCCATGTGGATCGGAGTATTCTGGAACCGGATGTTTTTGTGAAGACGAACGTGCTGGGTACACAAGTTTTACTTGAAGCAGCTAGGAAATATTCGGTTAAGAAGTTTGTCCATGTCTCCACGGATGAAGTATACGGTTCACTAGGTGTGACAGGACTTTTTACTGAAGAAACTCCTTTATCTCCGAACAGCCCTTATTCTGCAAGTAAAGCCGGATCCGATCTTCTGGTACGGGCTTATCATGAGACATTTGGTTTACCGGTTAACATCACACGTTGTTCCAACAACTATGGACCGTTTCAGTTCCCTGAAAAGTTAATCCCATTAATGATTGCGAATGCTTTGTACAATAAGTCTCTCCCTGTTTACGGAGACG
The DNA here is from genome assembly GCF_013141785.1 of Paenibacillus germinis. Classification (NCBI taxonomy): domain Bacteria; kingdom Bacillati; phylum Bacillota; class Bacilli; order Caryophanales; family Paenibacillaceae; genus Paenibacillus; species Paenibacillus germinis. The sequence continues at coordinate 175,958 of NZ_WHOC01000094.1, read as the reverse complement.
GTCTTAATATTAGAGATTGGCTATATGTCGAGGATCATTGTAGCGCGATTGATCTTGTTTTACATAAAGGGGTTAATGGTGAGGTTTATAATATCGGCGGTAATAACGAAAGAACGAATATTCAAATCATACAAACTATTCTCCGTGAGCTGGGTAAACCAGAATCTTTGATGCAATTCGTGAAAGATCGACCAGGTCATGACCGTCGATATGGCATTGATGCAACGAAAATTACGGAGGAACTTGGGTGGAAGCCGAAGCATAATTTTGAGACGGGTATTCATGAAACGATTCGTTGGTACTTGGATAATCAAGACTGGTGGAAACGAATTCAAACGGGTGAGTATCAAACATATTTTGCCGAGCAATACGGCTCACGACTTGGTGCCAGATAATGAGAATAGTAGTTATCGGGGCTAATGGTCAACTTGGGAAAGATGTTGTAAAACTGCTAGGTGCTAAGCATGAGGTTCACGGTCTTGGGAGAGAGCAACTGGATATTACAAATGAAAGTCAATGTTTTGAGGTTCTGAAAGCCTTGAAGCCAGATGTTATCATTCATAGTGCTGCGTACACAGCTGTTGATCTTGCTGAGACGGAGGAAGCAATAGCTTATCGAGTCAATGCTGATGGAACTAAGAATCTTACTGTGGCTGCAGAGAGTATAGGAGCGAAATTTTGCTATATTAGCACGGATTATGTATTTGATGGTACCGCTACGAATGCTTATAGAGAAGACGATGATACTAATCCTCAAAGCGTTTATGGGAAGTCCAAAAGAGCTGGAGAACAGCATGTAGAATCGTTATCATCCAAATATTTCATCGTAAGAACTTCTTGGGTGTATGGCATTTATGGTTCCAATTTCGTTAATACGATGTTAAGCCTGGCCCAGACCAGAGATTCTCTGAAGGTGGTAAGTGATCAATTTGGATCACCGACATATACAGTAGATCTTGCTTTGTTTCTTGAACAACTTGTTCAAACTGATTATTATGGCATCTATCATGTTTCTAATTCAGGTGTTTGTTCTTGGTATGATTTTGCTTGTGCGATCTTTGAAGAGAATGGCATGAACATCAGGGTGGAACCTTGTACGACAGAAGAGTTCCCACGGCCTGCTCCAAGACCACGGAATTCTGCAATGGAGCACGAAGCGATCCGCGCGAATGGATTCAAGGAAATGCGGCATTGGCGGGATGGGCTTAGAGTATTTATAAAGGAACTAGAAGAGAATATGAACTGATAGTGATCATATTGTACTTGCAATTATTCTGAACGTATAGATAATTGTTTAGAAAAAATTCTTATGGAATTTTTCTTTTCGATGAACGGATAGTAGTTATTGATAATGCTCCGGAGGGGAAATTTTGAAAAAAAATATTGTTTTTTCGAGAAAAATTATTTGGTTATGTGTATTAATTGTATCTATTCTAGTCTCATTTATATATGCTTCTATTAATAATGTTTTTACTACAAAAATAATAATGTTTAATCAAATGCATGAACAAGTACCTTCAGGAGAGATTATTAAAGATAAGTTAATTGAGCAAGAGATCAGGATACCTAAAAATTTCGTTGGTAAAACAATAGAAATTGAGGTGCTATTTTCTACATACAATAGAAAGAATAAATCAGTATTGGAAGTTTCTCTGCAACAAGGTAGCACTAGAGAGACTATTTTGATTAATACCGAAAAACTAAAAGATAATGCATATAAAAAAATATTGTTTTCAACTAACAATTTTATTGAAGGAAATGTAAATCTACAAATAAAAGGATTGTCAGGAGAAGTTGGTAATGCTGTAACCGCATGGTTAACTAAAGATCTATCTTTAGGAGCTGTTTCCATTGATAACGTTCAAAAGTCTGAATGGGGACTAGTTTTCAAAGAAATTGTACCAACCCAAAAATACAATCTATTATTTGGATTTTTGTTTAGTATTGTATTAATGCTAGCTTCATTAAAAATATTCAATTATAAAAATAGTTTCATAAACATTAATTTCTTATTATCGACTTGTGTTATTGTAATATTGATTTTATTACGTTTTCCTTCATTAACAACATCTGCTGAAATATGGGCCGAATCTGCTACTAATTTTTTTAACAATGCAAATTCTAAAGGTTGGCTAGATAATATTAAAACATTGGATGCGGGATACCTACCACTTTTCCCGAGACTTTTAGCATTGTTTTTAGTGAAATTTTTTCATATCAAAGCTAACTTTCCGATATTTGCGCAAGCAATTAGTATCATTTTAATAGCTGTGTTTGCTTCATTTATTACTCTTAATGAATTTAGATCCATAATAAAGCCTGATTTTATTCGATTACTGATTGCAATTTCTTTAGGTGCAGGTTTATTTCATGATTATGAATTGTATACATTTATTAATTTCGCTTATATGGGTATAATACCATGTTTCATGTTGCTGTTTTATAATTTCGAAAGAAGAAAAAGAATTATAGTCATTACAGCTTCTATCCTAACTTTTCTAATATTATCTTCTAAAGCTTATTTTATTTTATTCTTCCCTATATACCTCTTTATGTTTATCTATCATTTAAGATATAAAAATTTTAAAACACTTATTTATTATTTAACCTCATTAATATCATTAACAATACAAATCATAATAGTCTTTATCAATAGGGCTACTTGGACATCTCAACCCACTTCAAACCAAGTATCGGATAATATTAGTATATTTGTAATGTTAAGACAAACGACCTTATTCTATATCAAAAGTATATTTGGCTTTGCATTTAAATTGAGTAACAACGCCAATATTTGGACAAGTTATATTGTTCCTGTAATAATAATTGTGATAACATTAATTGTTTTATTTCAAATTCGAAAGAAAATAAATAATAAAATTTATATCTTTATCATTTCCGCGAATCTTTTAGCAATAGCATCAATATTTTTCTCAATGACAGTTCCATACATTAGACAAGCACCAGTAATTGATAAAACTTTTTTCGTCCCTAATATAAGGAATTTCTTTTTCAGTAATGCATTATTATTTATATCAATAATATCCTTATTCGTTTCGTTCTTTCGAGAGAGAAAAAATCAAATAATAGCTGGGGTTTTTTGTGTTCTTTTGTATTCATTGAATGGCTATAATGCATCAGATCCCTATAAGTATAAGAACTTATCATTTTCACAATGGAATGAATTATATACTAATTTTGATACTAATGGTTGTCTGCCGGTCAACCCTTACCCTTGGATTATATGTAAAGATAATAACAGAATATTATTTAATTCATCGAAATTAGCAAGTAATCAGCTAATAAATCAAATTGATATTGAAACACTTAACCCTGAGAGTAAAAATTGGAAGGTTATTGGTTTTTTATTGGATAAAGGATCAATATTTAATAAAAGAATTAAGGTAATAGCATACGACTCTACAGGAAATGAAATTGCTAATACCATTGAAAAAACAGAAGGTTATAATAAGTATGGATATTTTTTATTTGATAAGAAGCAACCGATATCAAAAATAACATTTTTTTACGAAGATAATTCTACACTTTTCTTAAAGGAACCTAGTATCATGATTTTTGGTAATTAGAGCACTCACTGTACATATTTGTTAGATATGGGCTCTTGAGACGTCAGGATAATGTGGATCACAAAGTCCTTATGGAGAAAGAAAGACAGAGTAAAGGTATATAGAGTTAGTATAATGTTTCTCAGTGGGAGACTAGAGTATAAGTACGCTAACTGAGCCAATTTGAAATTGATTTCTGGTAGTACATTGCATGTTAATGACAATAACCTTAAATCTCTTGTTCTTATGCTGTAATTAGGCTTACATCATTGTAGGCCAGAACTTCGAGGTAAATGATCTTTTCCGCAGCGTCCATATTCGTTAAAATGTTCATCGGACGCAAAACGTTTCCTCAGTTCTTAATTGGTCCGTTTGATTAGATAAGATATATAGATGGCTCCCTTAATGAGATATGGATATTTGTAAAAGATAAGTAGTGTTGGAATTGCTCTTCCCAAGAATCCAGTCTTTAGGATAGTTTTACCTGACTTTGCATTAAAGTTATCGAATCCCGCGAGAGCCATCAAAATCGCTTCTAAATCACCTAAGAATTCACTTTTATCTTGTTGCACGGATTTTCGGGAATTACAGTGTAAGGCATCATACAGTGCTTGCGGATCGACCTGCCTATAGGCATTCTCAGCCAAGGAAACCCATCGAACAGACTAACAGACTCTTCTACACCATAACAGTTTAAGTCTTTCAGAAAGTCTCTCCAGTCATTGGCACTCTCTTAACCGCCGTATAGAATCTGAGAATCTCTCGAAAGCCGTGTTCATTTATTCCCATAGCCAAGCTGATAACGGTGTTTCACTTCAGTTTGATTTGCAATCAGTCCAAATAAATAACCAAATATTGATTCTCCAGTGGGACACTTTTGCTACTTTTCAACATCTTCAAGAACAGTATCCGTTATGTTGCTAATGGTTGTGGTGAGTATTGAATGGTAAATTACAATTTTTCTTATGGGGAATTTCACACTAGATAGGATTGTTCTTTTTCTTTTAAAGTAATAGTTGTTATGGAGTAGAGTTCTTTGGTGGTATCGTATTTTTGTAATTTGTGAAGACTCCAAATTCTGTTAAACAGGCTATTTTGCTTCATGCGGGATAGAATTTGATTGCAAAATTGATTATATTATACATTCCTACTATATTAAATGTTAATATGACGATTAGGGAAAAAAAGTATATAGGGACCAATAATAGTGGGAATTTGTTAAATAATTTATCAAACAATAAAAATATCAAAGAAGTAAACGCCCAAGAGAAATAGACAATATACAATACCAAACCATTTTCTGCAGTCCCCCAACCAATAACACATAAAATTACAAAAGAAAACAGCACCCAAAATAAGCATATTCGGGCAAATACATCTTTATAGTTAATTAAAAAACTAATTAATGCAAGAATAAATATAACGACTCCACCAAGGTTAATGCCCCCGCTTGATATCAGCTGGTAAACAGGCACCAAATCGTAGGAAACCACAGCGCCGGAAAAATCAATTAATACCCTTGTTGAAAAAGTTGCGCTACTATCAGGATAAACAAAACAACTCAGGACGAAACTTGAAAATTGTTGTAATTTACTAATGAAAGGGATAATTGCTCCAGTAAATTCTTTGTATCTGACCATTGTATTTTGAAACCTTATAAAATGTGAAACCTGTCCACTTAAAATTGTAAATGAAATAAAAAGTATTAGACTATTTAATATATAATTAATAACTGTTGTAATTTTAAAATCTTTTTTTAATAGCAGAAGTGGAGCAAGTATACCGCTAGTTAACATAGCACCGGTTGCACCAGTAAGAGCAAATATTGTCATATTGGATTTTTTATTTAAACTTGAAAATATAAATATAATCATCCAAAAAGTCGCTATTACATATTGTTCCATAACAATAGAAAACAATGCAAATGGAAACGTTATTGATGTCGTAATCAAGAAAAGCTTCTTTAAAGTTTCTCGTATATTTAGCATTCTAGACACCATAATATATGTTAGATTCATAAGAATTAAGTGAATAATAGATGTAGAAATAAATGAAGAGTTCGGCAAAAAAGGGAGTGCCCAAGAAATTATCTTTGAAATAATGCCGAATGGCATTGCAAAAATGGCAAACAAAGGTTGACGTAAATCGTTTTCACTTGCATTAATATTGATATTTACATTAGTGAATGTATGACTTCCAGAATCTGCTGTATAAATGATATCAGATGGAATAAAAGAACCATTTTTAACGAGTGGCATAAAAAATGCTGTTGTATTTGTTTGAACAAAGACTATTAAAATACTGTATAACAAGATTGAGACCATCATGTATTGGATTTCAAATTTGTTAAAACTTTTTAAAAAAATGATGACAAGTGGAATAAATATTTTAAAGAATGTGTACCAAACAGAAAAAATAGCAAATAAGCCTAAAATTACTATGACGTATGTTATAATATCATAAAAAGATGTCCAAACAGAGAATGCAAGATATTTAAAAGGATGAACGTTTAATAAATTATTAGGAGATATTTTATTATAATGGGCGAATACAAACGAAAACAAAAGAGCAATCAAAGCATACCTTATCTTAAAAGAAGCATAGATCCTAATAAGTAAATTGAACCTAAGAGATATTATTATCAAGAGTATTAATGAAAGAATAAGATTTATTTCGCCGTATGGTTTGTCTTGGTTACCAAGTAATAATGTGGTCATGCAAAGGCCGGAAATAATAGTAAACCAATTAATAATAATCTTAGCACTATAGGAGTTTAGTAAAATCATAATTTTTCGTTTATCATTTGTCAAAATCTGTTTAATCCTCCTTTTTGAACTTCCTCATTTGTTTGTTTCTATCTTTATTGGCTTCTCTAGCCATCCAAAAAATTTAGGAAGAAGCATACTTATTAAAGTAATAACTATAAACAATAATAATGTTGAAATATACTGATGTTCTAATAATTTCTGGGAGTAGTTGAACTTACTAATATAAGTCATAACAGTTAAAAAAACAAACGGATGATATAGATAAATTGTATAGCCGTAAGTAGCAAAGGTTTTAATTACGGTATTTATGATAGATAAAGAAAGTAATCTCACTATATAATTTTTCAAAAGGGAAAATAAACATAAATAACCTATATTCAACATTAGAAAAGCTAAATTAGGCGGAAATTTATTCGATTGCATGTTTATCGGATACTGCATTTTAAAGATTAAAAAAATAATAAGAAAAATGGTTATTAACCCCGTTAACACAATTAGTGTTCTGGGCCAAGGACTCTGTTTAAACTCAGAATAGAAAATACCTAAGTATACCCAAAAGCTATAAAATAAAACTTGTTTAAATAATTTATAATAGTGCCAATCTAAATTAAAATGGTCAAAATAGAAAATTAGTATAATAAAAAGTAGAAAAGGTGTATATTTTAATAACTTTTGTGAATGTAATCTTTTATATAGATTAAGATAAAAGGGGAATAAAAGCATGACAAATAGATATACAGGGATAAACCAAAGATGCCACCAAATATATGATATTGAAGACATAGGATTTTCAATTGGAATTATCCAATTAAGGATAATTACTTTATCAGGTTGAGCCATGAATAGAATTGTATGTTCTGAAATAGTAATACAAATTGCTGCATAAACCCAGTATGGTATTAAGATTCTAGCGAACCGACTTTTATAGAATTGAAATATGTTTTTTTTGTTTCCCAGAGTATTGCTTGCTCCAGCGATATAAAAGAACATAGGCATTTCAAACAAAAGGTAGCTTTGATAATTATTGTTAGGCACAAATCCTACCCAATAAAGACAGTGAATCAGAATGACCCATAATAGCGCACCTCCTCGATAGCAATCTAGTTCGATGTCTCTTTTTGTTGTTGCTTGTATGCGCATCACATGTTTATCCTCATTTAATAAAGTTAGTATCAAGTAAGATTGTGTGCCAAATGTGTATCTATTCAATAAATTCCTTACTTAACCGCATCGAACTTCATCTTGATAAGATCTAACTCTTCCGAAGCTTGGCTTTCCATTCATTATATCTACTTCGCAGCCAAGAGAATAACAACGACTAGTAAATGGAGCATGTAAAACTATCAAATATCCCTCTATTCAAATAAATATAAAATAGTGATAACAACTATTGCATAAAAGAAAATAGCAACTAAGATAGATTTGTCCTCAAACAAGAGCTTATCCGGGCTTCCACCCTTTCCTTCTACATGAATCAAGTATAGATAACGGAATATGCCGTAAATGACAAAGGGAATAGTCCACATAAGGTAGATTGTTCGTCCTGACGTGAATGTAAAAAGCGCATAACTTATTATAGTAGTTGTTGTAACGATGCTGTTCATTTGGTCTAATAGTTCTTTGTTATAAAATTTAAGAACCTTACGATGAACATACTTGTTCTCTTGCGCTATAATAAATTCATGCCTTCTTTTGCTTATTGCAAGAAATAAAGATAATAGCATGGTACAAATTAAAAACCATGGAGTTAGATGGACGCCTATAACAAATCCCCCACCGATAGATCTCAACACGAATCCAGAAGCGACAATCATAACATCAATAATGACAACGTGTTTTAGTTTGATGCTGTACGCAATATTGATGATAAAATACAAAGATAAAATTAATCCAAATCGTATATTAAGGAAATATGAAGTTGATAACGATACAAGTAGTAATATTAATCCAACTGAAATAGCAAGAAAGGGGTTCAATGCTCCAGAAGCCATTGGTCTAAAGCGTTTAGTTGGATGATTGGAATCGGCCTCGCGATCCATGAAGTCATTCACGATATATACGCATGACGAAACAATCGAGAATAGAAAGAAGGCCAAAATAGACTTGTAAAACATGTTCACATTTACTTGATTAATAGAAAATATTAATGCTGCAAGAATTAGTACATTTTTAGTCCATTGTCTGGGACGCAATTGGATTAACAATAAATAAAATAGATTTTTTTGTTGGTGCTTTGCGGTACTAAGATGCATCTTTGGTCTCCTGCATTTGATTTTGATATATTAACGTTGCTCTGCTACCCTCTAATGAGAGTAATAAACTTCAAATATCTCAAATAGCTGTTATTATTATAAGTGAAAACATAAACTGTGAGCTAATACACGCCATAACGTGATGAACTTGTCGTTGACGAAGCTCATTTGTTGTTAAGCAATTGTCAGCAATTAGATTATTAGCGACTAGCTCCATGCTGAAATATTATAAATTTTAGTACAAATTGCATCAAAAAGAATATTGTTTCTTTTATAATATTGCTTATATGGGATGATATCTTCAGGTCGCCCTTGTAATTCAGGAGATACTAAACAGAAGTTAAAGTCCATCTGTTTTAAAGATTTATAAGTATTATAGTCCAATGGAATTTTTGTAAAGCAATCTACCCAAATCCATTTTACTTTCCCCTGTAAGTTCATAATTGTATCAATACCTTCAAACTCGGAGAAACGGAGAGCAATATTATTTTCTCCATGCTTCTCAAGTTGAACAATCATTGGAAACGAGCAATCTAGGAAAAAATATTTTTGGATGTTGTATTTTTTTACTAACTCCAGAACTCTCCATTCAATCCGTTCGCTCTTGATATTTAATATCATTGTACCGTGATGATAGTGTTTGAGATATTCTTCAAAGTCTTCCCCATCGCTAAAGGGGTCATGGCATATAATAAGGCGTTCACCGCGATCTCTTAGATCCAACTCAACCCCATACTCAACAGGTACTTTTTTGAGCTCCTCAATTGTATTTATTCTATGAGCGATGAACTCCATTGTTTAATTCCTCCTTTAGCTTAATGCTATATTGCAAAGTACGTTTTATAAATTTCCATTTGCTCGCAAGACCCGTGTTCCAACTTGATTGGCCATGAATTCTATTCGGGAAAATAACATCGAAACGAATAACATTCAAACCGTTCTTTTTGGCGATATAAAGGGCATATAAATCTAATGAAAAATCATGAGGGGGATTATTCCACGATTTATAAAAACTACGATGAAATACATTAGGTTGAGCATTGATATCAAAAAGGTTTTTCTTCATAAAAATAGTTTCAAAAATACTCATGCCGAATGTAAAGAACACATCAAATAACGGACGATTTTTGCGCAGTCCTTTGATGTACAGATTTTGCGAATTGTCATTAGTTTCGATGATATTGAGAGCCTTCAATAAATCGGCAGGATCGGTTTGCATGTCTGCATGGGTCCATCCGATATATTCTCCTCTGGTTTGGGATAATCCGAATAGAATACCGTAACCGTAACCTTGGTTTTGTTCAACATGTACTGTTCTGGCAAAAGAGTAATTATTAATAAGTTGATCTAATACTTGTTGACTTCCGTCTGATGAACCATTGTTAACTAAGATGACTTCAATGTCATCACGCTTAATACAAGATTCGAACCGTTCTAAAATCAAAGGTATATTTTTTTCTTCATTGTAACAAGGTACTACTATAGACAATTTAATCATTTTCTGAACACCCACCATTTTTGTCCTATAAAGTTAAGAACAGTACTAGTACCAGTCGCTGCGAGAAAAGAAAAGATGTAAGCTTCGGGGAAAAGTAGAAGACTCATCTTATTTACGAGAACGTTTGCACTCAACGAAAACAAATAGAGAAATACGAACTTTATTATTTTTACTTTTTGGTGTTCTTTCTCTTCAAACGTCCACTGCTTATTAAGTAAATAGGCCAATATAGTCCCAAGACAGAAAGATATGCCTTTGGCCAACGAAGGCTGGACAAAGGCTTTTAGGATGAAATAACTAGAAGAATCAATTAATACAGATAAAAGGCCAACGATAATAAAACGATAAGCTTGTATTTTAAACATAGGTTATTGGTTGTCTTGCTTAAATGTTGTGTACATAAGCGCAAGCGACCCTAATTTATCTGGAGCAACAGTTGGATCTAATTTAAGATCATATGGATGCCAATTACATTTATGAAAGAAACTTTGCCAGTATACAAATGTCTGATAATCGTTAGGTGTTCCCCAACCAATATAGTCACTTGTTTCAAGCACTTTAACCTTCAATCCCATTTCTATTAGCTCATTAATAGTTGAGTCCACATAAAATTCTCCATTTACACGGATGTTTTTATTCTTTAAATTAGTTAATGCATCTATTAAATATTGGGCTTTCTTAAAGAAAAACGATCCTACTACAGCGTGATCATTCTTAGGATTATCGCTAATAGGGATTTTAACGCTCACTTTGGTTGCATTGTCCTGTCCATCGACACCAACCCAGCCATACATTTGAGGATTAATTTGGCTTGAAATGTGATTTCGGAATGTCCACACAATTGCATCTGTATTTGGATCTGCAAATAAAAATGATAATTGGTTATGGTCATATATCATTCCATTGTCACAAGCACCGATCATTAGGGATTTATTAAGATCTTCACCTGCTAAACCAGCTACACAAGTACACGCTTGTCCTTCAGTAATTTCATTTAATGAAACTATTTTAGCATCAGGATAATTTTGAATTAGTTGATCCTTAAGTGGATATTTATTTAAATGATCATCCAAACAAACAAATATTTGTTTCTCGCTATTCGGAAGACTTTCAGCTGCTTGAATGACCATTGGTTTGCCAGACACTTCAATGAGCGGTTTCGGATCGGTGTAACCTTCTTTTGCAAATCGGCTTCCTGCACCGGCAAGTGGAATAAGGTTATATCCTTCATGCTTTGCGATAGTAAGCTCATTTTGTTTGATAACATTGGCAAAATAGTGCGACCACTCGTTGTATTCCGCAACATCCTCTGGGGTACCCCATTGTAACATATGTTGAATCTCATAAATAGATACACGAAGCCCGTCTTGAACAAGTAGATTATAAACAAGACTGACATAAAACTCATCGTTCAGATGAATATCTTTTTCCATAAGTAAGTTAAAATACTTCTTAACATATGAGCCTTTTTTGAAGTAATATGTTCCGCTCGATGCATACTCATTCATTCTGTTGTCTGTGAAGGGTTCTTTTTCTTTAATTTCAAGCATCCATTGATTATCGTCTCGCATAAAGGCATAGTTCGTTTTTCCTAGCATATGGGGATGGAAATGTTTATAGGAAGGAAGTGCTCCATCAGCTTGGCGATCACGGGTATGGCGTAAAAAGCCTTCATAATCCCAATAACAGGAGAAATCACAGTAATTTACTATAACTTCTTCCTCATCGTCGAGTAATTCATAAGCAAAAGAAACTGCGTAAACTGGTCCTTTTTTATGAGGAGGTATTTTTACAATGTTACCCATAGGAGCAATTCGAGTAAGAATTTGTTCCATATCTGTGTTTTTTAGATGATCTTCATTACAGATAAAAGTGAATTTTGATTCTCCAGGGAACATATTAACCACATGTTCAATCATTGGAATACCGTCAATTTCGATTAATGATTTTGGAATTGTGTAACCTGCTTTTAAAAATCTGTTGCCGAAACCTGACATAGGAATAACTATATGCATAAATTTGGTCAATCCTTTCTTATAATTTTTGTCTGAATTTTTCTGCTTCCCAATTACCTAAGTATTTCAACTCTTCTAGAGGCAATACTTGGATCTTACCTGGAGCATATTGTATAGCCATGAGATGTAATTTTAATACATCTTCCATTTCTCTTGCTTTTTTCACGTTTGAGGCAACGAGAAATACCTCATTTTCATAAACAATTACTTTAGGATGGTCTTGGTAAGTTTCAAAATATTGCTTAATGACTTGACTTGCTGAGTTATCAGTAATAACTAATGGTTGATAACCAAGAAACACCAAGCCATCTGGGAAATAAGGTGTATATTTAATAAGTTCTGGATTCTTATCTAATAAAGCCGACAATTGTCTATCATCGGAAATGTAAGAAATCAAGTGGTCGCCTCTAACCTTATTAATAAAATTAGAAATTTTATTTGTTAAGTAGTATCTTTGTAAGTCCATCTCTAGTATTTTTTCTAGTCTTGTAGTTACGTCATCTGTTAATTCCTTAATATCTTCATATCGATCTGAACTAATAATAAGTCCATGATTTTGGAGGAAAATAATTTTTGGCTTATGGCCATGCTTTTGAATAAACTTCTCAAATTCCTTTTTTAGACATAGAGCAAGTTCTACGCCTGGAGTTTCATAATCAACAAGTGCGATTTCGATGCCGAAAATTTCTATCAATAGCTCTTTCCAATTTGACAAGCAAGTAATAGCATTTACTGTTACTGGATGAGTGTGTAGAGTATATTTAGACAGAAGAGCGTGTAGAAATGTCTCAATTGAAGGTCTTGCTTCTGGAGTTAATATCGTTGTTTGAAGCATCTTGTTAGAGAGTTCTTCTCTTGATTTCTTGGTGGGTTCGATTAGTAACTCTTCTCGTGAGAGAATTTCACAAACTTTCTCATTATTAACTATAGAGTATCCTCGTTGGGAATCCATATCTGATAGAAGGTAGCCTGACGCTTTTATTGCCATTGTTCCATCTTCCATCTTAACGGATGAGTTTCCGCCACCAGCTTGAATCAAGTCAAATCGTTCTCCAGCATACTTTGACATTGCTACTAATATCTCTAACTCTTTCATTTTAAATATCCCCGCATTTCCTTGAATTCTTTTATCTCCGTTATTTTATCAGTAATAGGTCGACTTTTACCAGAGCGATTTAACCAAAAGGCATGTATGTTCATATTAATGGCCCCTAGAATATCTTTGTCATAAGAATCACCAATCATACAAACTTGAGAAGGAGATAGATCGCTTTTCCTTAGTGCTAATTCAAAAATGTAGGGATGTGGTTTTTCACAACCCGATTCCTCGCTTGTAACTACAAGATCAATAAGATTTTCTAACCGTAATCGTTCGATTTTTTTGAATTGAACATCTGCAGTTAGATCTGTTACCATTACGATTTTCCTATTTTGATTTTTCAATAGCTGTAACCAACTTATAACATCTTCGAAAAGAACGATTCTATCTATGAAAGTATCCCAATATTGCTTATAACAAATGCGTGCTAAGGTAACAGGAAATTCAATTTGATTAGGAAATTGTTCTATCATTTTTTGGAAATAAAGTAACCTGTTATGAGAAGAAGCTGTACCATGAAGGGGAACATGAATCGATCGTTTTGCTTCTTGATATCTTCTTAACAGTTCTTCTTCTTTAAAACCAGTTTTTTGAGATAATATTGAGAATACCTTTTGCGATGCATATTGGTGACAACTTTCATAGTCATACAAAGTGTCATCAAAATCAATAAATATACCATTAATCTTCAAATTTATCCTCCTTCATTTTATCGGCAATTAGTATAAGTATTACAATCTGAGTTAAACCCTGCATACCTGTTAAGAAGGACGCATCATTTGATATGATCTCTTCCTTGTTCGGGACAAGCCTGTCGACCCAATTTTGAAAGTTTAGTTGTTTTGGTTGTTCTTTTATAATTAAGTATTGAGTTCTAAGATCTTCAGAATAATCATGTTCAAATTCGTCTCCTTCTTTACCTAGCTCCGAAACTAATGGCTCTAAATCAATATTAGAATCTAAAGCAAACTTTACCAGTGTGCGAGGAGTGAATTGTGGATCACCTATTGGAAAATCTTGGTCTGAAAAATACGTGATAATTAAATCAGCGTACGACTTTTGTGGATGAATATACTTTTGTGCATCAGGAAGTCTAATGTTTATTTGTTGGAGTACTTTCTCTTTTGAATAACCTCTTTTGTTGGTGTCTCTTAATACTTTCCAGTGGCTACGAAGTTTTTCTTCCGTTTCAATATATATTTTTAAATCTATATTTTTGCGCATTTTAGGTAGATAAAAAGGGTGCAGACCTGATAGGACGATAAAATCATTAGGTTTTGTAATGATTGGAGAACTGAAGGTTCCTGTATTGTGATCATAAATAACTCTTTCAACATTTTCTCCGCGTTTTAAAGCAGTCAAATGCTCTGACTGACGATGCAGGAAATTTGCTTTAGGATTTAGATGGGTATAAGATTCCCAATTTATATCTCCACGTTCCCATTTATGATCACCGTCACCTTCTATTTCTAGTATTCGCTTGTGAAAGAGTAGAAGCTTTATATCATGCAATAATGTGCTTTTGCCTGAACCACTATCCCCACCAATTCCGATTGTGAAGGCTGATAGATTTTTTCTATACATTGAGTTACTTCGTACTCCGTGGGTGTAGAGATAATAAACAACTGCAAGTAAACAGCTTGTAAGGAGGGTGAAAGAAATGTTTTTTAATTGTTCATTCATAATCTTAATTTCAATTAACTTGTTATTAAAAATAATGTCGTTATAAATGCTAGTATGAAAAAGAACAAAATAAACTAAATATGAAAGTGAAAGTATAGCATCTAGAATATATATTTTTTCATTATATCTCTGATAAGCATTGATAAAATAAATGCATAGAAAGGGAACAATCCATATATACCATGCAGGCATTGGTGGAACAAATAATAAAAAAGCAGAAAAAAGTAGGCCAATGTAGCTGAAAAGCAAATCATTATTAATTTTTTTGTAAACTGAAAATCTTATATATATCATCATTACTACAAGGAGTGGCATATATATACTTATTCCTGATATAGGGAACGTTACATTAAATATTTGCATTTGTTCTTTATTTCTGAATACATATTGAATGAACCCGTCCGAGAAGATAAACGGTAAGGATATCACTACATACATAACTGGTGGTATTATGAGATGAAAAAATGAACGGTTAGATCTTTTCCAAAGAAAAATTAGAATTAATGGCAGAGCAGCAATTACATGGAACTTGGTGCTTATGGCAAGGCCAAACCAAATCGCTGAAACTAGTTTCTTTTCTTTAACTAAATAATATATCGAAATGATAAGAAGAGCAGTTGGAATTAGATCAAGTTGTGAGTGGATGTAGCTAGCATAGAAAATAATAGGTGATGCAAAGTAAAAAGTAAGAACTTCCTTCGATTTTGTAGGATATAATTTAACTAAAAATATTAAAATTACAATATCTGAGACCAATAGAGGCAATTTAAAAATGAAATTCCTTATAATTAAAGAAGAAAAAAATTGTGTGAAAATATCAAATATTGATAGTACATATAGCATTCCAGCAGGATAAGGGAATGCATTCGGTGAATTATTAATGAAATCATGTTGCCAGGGGTTGGAATGGTTTGTTACAAAATGGTTTACAAAAGGGACGAATAATTGCTCCTTGTAGCCTGAAGAAAAAAATGCAAGAAGGATTATTTTTAAAAACAAAAGAATAATAAATAATCGATTTTTTAATAGCTTTGTCAACATGACCAGTACACCTTCTAGAAATATTTGATTGTTTAACTATAGAGTCATTTGAAATTAGAAACAAGTATTTATGAAATATAATGTCGAATCATAGATAATTATAGTCAAAAATTTGTTCATTGTCATGGAGGGATTAATTGTGAAGGGTATTATACTAGCGGGCGGAACTGGCTCCCGATTGTATCCTTTAACAAAAGTAACAAATAACATTTACTCCCTGTCGGTAGGTACCCGTTGATTTTCACTCGGTTGGGTTGACGACCTCGGCGTGAGGGGCTAGGAGAGAGTAAGAATGAAAACCGTGAGTGTCCACATTGTTACTTACAACAGTTCTGAACATATCGATGATTGCTTGGAAGCGGTCCTTAAACAGTCCCATCCTATTAAAGGAATAGTAGTGATTGATAATGCTTCTAAGGACAGTACAATAGAGAAATTAGAAAAATGGTCGGAGAAGTGTAGTATTATTCAGAACTCCATAAACAATGGGTTCGCTGGCGGACATAATCAGGCAATACAGATGACAGAGACGGATTACTGTCTGATCTTGAATCCGGACGTGGTTCTTGAACCTGATTATGTTCTTAACACTTTAAAATCATTAAAAAATCTTTTTAAAGCGGGTAGTTCGACAGGTAAACTGCTATTCAAAGCAGATCCCACTCACATTGATAGTACGGGACTTGTTATTAATAAGGCACGCAGAGCCTTTGACCGCGGTGTGCATCAGACAAACGATCAATTTGTGCATACAGAAGAAGTGTTTGGTGTTTCTGGTGCCGCTGCCATGTATGCTCGCGAAATGATTAATGACATTAGCTTAAATGGTGAATTTTTTGATGAGGACTTTTTTGCATATAAAGAAGACGTTGATGTAGCTTGGCGGGCGCAGTTACTAGGATGGAAGGCTTACTATGAGCCGTCAGCTATTGCGTACCATGAACGAGGCTGGAAGGAAGGCGGCAGGAGCAGTAAGCCGCTTTTTGTCAGGAGATTATCTTACATTAATCGGTATAAAATGATGGTGAAAAACGATCGAATCTCAATGGTAATGAAGCATATCATTCCACTGTTGGTGTATGAATGTCTCAGCTTTGCTTACGCTCTTTTGCGGGAACCAAAGCTGTTTGGAGCGTGGTCCAGCTTTTTTCGTAAGTATTCAAAGCTAAGGAAAAAGCGCGGTATCATTCAAAGGAAGCAAAAAATAGTGAGTTCTGAAATCAACAGATGGTTTGTAAAATAACCCAGGTAAGATTAGCTGAATGAAGCTAGTCTTTTTTTAATCTAAAATTTATAAACCCATGTTATAATAACTGTAACGAAATCAATGAAAATGAGGTTTTGATGTGGATTTAAGTATTATTGTACTAAATTATAAAACACGCGACTTAACGTTAGCTTGTTTACAATCTGTTTTTTCGTCGGCTACATCTTACATATTTGAGGTCATCTTAATCGACAATGCCTCTAATGATGGCATAATCCCAATAGTAAACGAGCAGTTCCCTCAGATAATCTGCATCGCAAATACAGAAAACGTAGGCTTCTCAGGAGCCAACAACCAGGGGATCCTCATCGCCCAAGGCCGTTACGTCCTTCTATTGAACTCTGACACTATCGTCCAACCAGACACATTAGAAGTAATGCTGCGTTTCATGGACGAGAACCCTACCGTAGGAGCCAGCGGCTGCAAAATTGTACTTCCAGACGGTTCACTAGACAAAGCCTGTAAGCGGGGCTTTCCAACGCCGTCAGCGTCTTTTTACTATGCTTTCGGATTCTCTAAACTATTCCCGAAAACACCTCGGTTTAATCAATATCAATTGGGTTACCTAAGTCCCGATGAAGCCTATCCTATCGACTCACTTGTCGGTGCTTTCATGCTAATCCGCCGCGAGGCTATTGAGCAAGTGGGGATGCTGGATGAGGAATTTTTTATGTATGGTGAGGATATAGATTGGTGTTATAGAATTAAGGAAGCGGGTTGGGTGAATTATTATTACCCTCGCACTCAAATTGTGCATCACAAAGGCGCAAGCAGTCGTAGGAAGCCTTTTAAGATCATATATGAATTCCATAGAGCTATGATTTTGTTTCATAATAAGCATTATCGTAAGAAGTATTCTTGGCTAACGAACACAATGGTTTATGCAGGTGTTAGCTTAAAATTCATACTCTCCTTAGTAAGAAATAAACTACGACCAGCGAGGTGATTTACATTGATTCGACAGAGTCAGGGGTTCTTGACACAACTTTATGCACTGGCCGACTTCATATGTATTCAGCTCGTGTTCTTACTTTCATGGTGGCTGAAATTTAGAAGTGGCTGGATTCCATTCGATTCTCCTCTTCCGATCAAGCATTACTTAATGTGGAGTGTCAGCTACGCGATTATAGCCATTTTTCTCAGTTATATGATGAACTTTTATACACCTAAGCGTAGGAAGCAGTTCTCCTATGAGGTTCTGAAAATTATCCAAGTTCACATATTCAGCTTGCTGCTGCTGTTAAGTGTTTTGTTCATTTTAAAAGAAGTAGACGTTTCACGTTCTTATCTCTTATTATTCCTTGTGAACAATATTCTTTTCATCAGTTTTTATCGTTATATGATCAAAATCTCGCTGAAACGCGTCCGTCAAAAGGGTTATAACAAGCAATTCATTCTTATTCTCGGTGCAGGCTCACTCGGTCGGCAGTTCTACACGAAGCTGAGGCAGCATCCAGAGCTAGGGTACGAGGTAGTTGGTTTCCTTGATGATTATCAGGAGAAACACGAAATCACTTACCAGAGTTATAAGCCAATTATCGGAAAGATAGACGATCTGGAGTCAATTCTGAACGATCTTATCGTCGATGAAGTTATCATAGCCCTTCCGTTAGATGCACATCAAAAGTTCGGCAGTATAATTAATGTCTGTGAAAAAATTGGTGTCAAAACACTTATCATTCCGGACTTTTATGATTTCTTACCATCACGTCCTTATTTTGATAATTTTGCTGATATGCCGTTGATTAATGTACGTGATATTCCGTTGGATGAGTTCAGAAATCGACTTTTCAAGCGAGCTTTCGATATTATTTTCGCCTCTGTGGCTATTCTTATTACTTTGCCCGTTATGATTGCATCTGTTATTGCTATTAAGCTAACTTCTCCAGGTCCGATCATTTTCAAGCAAGAACGAGTAGGTCTAAACCGTAGACGGTTTATGATGTATAAGTTCCGTAGTATGAACGTGTTGGCAGAGAGTGCCTCGAATACGGAGTGGACGGTTGAAAATGATCCGCGGCGAACGAAGGTCGGGACCTTTCTCCGCAAAACGAGTCTTGATGAGCTGCCGCAGTTTTTTAATGTGCTTTTTGGGCATATGAGCGTCGTCGGTCCAAGGCCGGAGCGTCCTTATTTCGTGGAGCAATTCAAGGAAGAAGTTCCGAAGTATATGGTGAAACATCATATTCGTCCTGGGATTACTGGCTGGGCGCAGAGCAACGGTCTCAGGGGAGATACCTCTATTGAAGAACGTATCAAGCACGACATTTTCTACATTGAAAATTGGACTTTTTTATTCGATATTAAAATTATTTGGAGAACGATTATTAACGGTTTCATTAATAAAAATGCGTACTAAAAATTTTTTCGCATCAACCGCATGATTCGTCAACATCTTCCCCATACTATGCATATACTAAGTATGCGGGGAGGTTATTCTTATGATCGATCATGAAGACGCTTACCAGGATGATCATTTGTCAGTTGGCAAAGGGTTGATTGTTGGTGTTGTGTTCGGCTCCCTGATCTGGGCGGCCATTATAGCTGGTGTTGTGTATATGTGGTAGACGTATTTCATAAATGAAGAGGCTGCTGAGGCTATTAATAGCTCTTGGCAGTCTCTTTTTTGTTTTGAAAATGTCGAAATCTGGAGGTTTAAGCTCTGATGGCGTATATCTATTGATGGCACGAGCTAGAGACAATTCTAAATAATCATGCATACGTTAGTTACTGAGGTGATCTAGCTGATGAATGTTATTGCTACAAAACTGCCAGGATTATTTATTATTGAGCCTGATGTTCATGGAGATCATCGGGGTTTTTTTATGGAAAGTTATCATCGTGCGAAATTGGCGGAGCATGGAATAGATATTACCTTTATTCAAGACAATCATTCTTTATCTGTAGAAATTGGAGTTTTGCGGGGGCTTCATTATCAGTTGAATCCTAAAGCTCAAACGAAGCTAGTTCGGGTTGTTTCAGGTGCAATTTATGATGTGGCAGTTGATATTCGTAAAAACTCTTCTACCTTCGGTGAATGGGTGGGAGTCACGCTCAGTGCGGCCAATAAACGCCAGCTGCTTGTTCCTCAAGGATTTGCTCATGGGTTTTGTACGACGGAGCCGCAAACTCAAGTGCTATACAAGGTGGATGAGTATTACTCTCCAGCCCATGATAGGGGGGTCTTATGGAGCGACCCGGCTATTGGCATTGATTGGCCGACTGCTAATCCTATTTTATCGGATAAGGATCATAAGCACCCGCTACTTAAAGATGCGGAGATTAATTTTTAAGAATTAACTATATAAGTGGGTTTATGGATGGTTTGGTGAAGGAAGAAAGGATTCTTTTTGAATTGATTCTTGATTATAATGAAATGAATAAAGCTTCTGAAGAGGAGTTGAAGTTCATGAGTGAAATGACGGATCGTGAGTTTCTAAGTGAAATGCTTGGTAGAATCAATGAGATAGGCGCAGATGTTACGGCCATTAAAGATCGGGTTGACAGTATAGATAGGCGGTAGGGTAATGTTGAGGATCGACTCATTGGCGTCGAGAATCGATTGATAAAAATTGAAGATACGGTGCAAGAGGTTAAACAAGTTCAAATACAGCAAGGTGAGCAGATTGCAGGTATTGCTGTTACAATGATGGAGCACGCGGCAAGTATACGCACACTTAAATTAGTCAAATAAATGAGTAAGATTAGCTAACCTAATCTTGCTTTTTTTTCGCATACGCGGTCGCAAAGAAATTTCAGTTCTCTACTCTAATACAAGACAAGATCTTATAATTTACATTGGCTTTTTTTAACACATAAAGAGGCTGCATGGGCTAATTAAAGCCAATGCAGCCTTTTTATCTAGGAGATAGGATTCGATGATTTGGAAGGACTTAATTTCATTGTGTTTTTGAGCCCTGTAACAAGCGGTTTCTCAGCAAGTCTATAAGCCGCGTAGCATAGAGGCATAGTCATTGCCACAATAATTAGATCAGTAACTAGAAATCCAAGATGGTTAACCAAATGTGTCACCACACTCAATTTCATTAAAATTGAAATAAATAATAAATGCGTTAGCAAAATCGTGTATGAAGCATTTCCTAGCTTGCTAAGGATTTTCACCCAATAAGACAACCGAAGTTGTTCAGGAACAGAAGAAGCGCCTAATAGTACAAATGTAGCTGGAATGATGTAAAACAGGTAATTGTGATAAGGGGTAAAAAGAAATTTGTTGTTCATCCATATTAGCGCAAAGCCAAGCATGCCTAAAACAAGCAACAATTTATAGTGTTTACTTCTATGATGCTCTGCCCATTTGGCTATTAAGCAGCCTACAATAAATTCTAAGTTAACTTCATTGAAGATGAAGTTTAGATAGAAATGACGGTCAATATCAGCACCTATCAGCGGAACACCAAGAACGTGGCAGAGAGTTAAAGTTACCCATATGGAAATGAAGAGATAGGCTGGCTTTTTGCCAAGTGCCATGAGAAGGCTGAAAACCAAGTAAAAGAGCACAAAGTAACTTAACGACCAGGCAACTGGAAGAACCGGACCATGAACTTGGGGCAGTAGTAGGAATGATTTGATGATGGTATCTTTATGGGTCTCATATCCGTAGCCAAAGCTCGGGACCAGAAAATAAACGGGCAGTACGACTAGTGTAATTAGCCAGTAGATAGGGTAAATACGTATTAGCCGATTCGATAGATAGGGAAGAACACTCATTTTGGTTCCGATTTTATGGCCATATGTATGATACAGTAGAAAACCAGTAAGTACGAAAAAGAAATCTACACCACCCGATCGTCCTATCGTACTGATCCCTAGTAAGTCGTATTGAAAGTACTTGAAGGACATGGCGGATGTATGAAACAGCAGCACAAAAAATGCTGCCGCTCCTCGTGAAGCTTGAAGCACGATTCTCTGATTGTTATTCAATAAAAGCTCCTCCGGTTCATAGGTTCGATCTTACAAACCATCATGCCAGAAGAATATGAATAAATTATGTATTCAATCTGAAAGGCAGCTGAAATGTTTAATCGTTCCTTTACAAAACCTTTTTCACGGCCAAGCCCCAACTCGTCTGCATAATCGGCCAAGTCCCCTCATATGCATGTACTATGTTGATGTTAATCATGAGTGAGGGGATGATCGAATGCGCCGGGTCACATGGGTGGTAGCAGTGGTGATGTGCTTAGCATTGGTTCTCGCGGGATGCGGGATGGGCAAGAAGGATGCAGGATCTATCGTAAAGGATTTGGATCATGTGATCAGCAAGTCGGGCAGCTATCAGGCTTCAGGGAGCATGATTTTGAACACAGGGCAGCAGCCGCAGGAGTATCAGGTGGAGGTCGCTTACTCGCCGGATCATTTCTATCGTATTTCGCTTACGAATGCGGGGAAGGACGTGACGCAGATCGTTCTGCGTAATGAGGAGGGCGTGTTCGTGCTTACGCCGCATCTCAAGAAGAGCTTCCGCTTCCAAAGCGATTGGCCGGAGAATCAGGGGCAGGTGTATCTGTTCCAATCTCTTGCGAAAAGCATAATTGCCGATAAGGATCGCCAATTTACAACGGATAATGATACGTATGTGTTCGATGTTGCAGCCAATTATCAAAATGAGCAGCTGTCACGCCAGAAAATTTGGCTGAATAAGAAGACACTGGCGCCTAAGCAGGTTCAGGTGTCGGATGCGAATAAGAATGTGTTGGTTCAGGTGAATTTTACGAGTTTTGAATTCGATGCTAAGTTCGACAAGGACTATTTCCAAATGGAGCGCAATATGACCAGCTGGAATTTGAAGTCTTTACCTACGATGGCTGGTGCAGCGGATGCCAATCACCCAGCAACAGGTGATAAGTCTGTAACAGATAAGAATCTGTCAGCAACAGGCGGCCAATCCGATCAAGCTGCCGGCCAAGCTCAAGATGGGCAAAAGGCAACAGCAACTAAAGCAGGCACAGATGCGACGAAATCGACTGCCGCGGCAAGCAAAGCGCAGAGTATCGGTATCATCGAGCCGTCTTACCTGCCAAAAGATGTGGTGAAGCAAGACATCACGGATATGAAGCTTGGTGAGGACGCAGCGGTCCTTTTGAGATACAAAGGGAAGTACAACTTCAGTCTCATCGAGGTGAGACCACAGGCCAAATCGGTGTCCTTGCAGCCGGGTACGATTGTTGATCTTGGATTCACGATCGGCGTGCTCACGGGGGATGAGAAGAAGACGCTAACTTGGACCAATGACGGTGTAGAGTTCAGATTGTCAACAGGCGATTTGCCTACGAATGAAATGATCAAAGTTGCTATGGCAACTGAGGGGCAGTCTGGTAAATAAGAATATATTGTGTCAATATAAGCTGAAAAAAGGGAAACTCTGCACGATTTGTGTAGGTGTTTCCCCTTTTTTATCCAATTTTTAAGCAAGAAGATTTAACCAACCCCCCCGAAAGGGAGTTTTTTTGGTATAATGCAACTTTGGAGTAAATAGATAATGGAGTGTCTTTGATGAAAACAACTGGTGAGTTAACAATGGACGTGCAACAGCAATATTGGGAACATGAGATTGCCCTATTCGGCAAGTATCTTGCGGAGGAAGGCAAATTAAAAGCAGATACGATTGACAAACATATGGATCGCATGCAATTTATGGCGACGGAGTACTTTGTCCGTTACACATTGGGTTATGAACAGCTGCAAAAAGAGACGATTGTTGATTTTCTTGGTCGTTTCTACATTAGCAATGTACTGAATAGCTCTAAGTCTGATATAAGTGCTTATTTACCTTCGATTAAAAAGTGGGTGCAGTTTCTTCTGCAATCTGAAAAGATTTCGGCTAAACAGTGTGCTGAGGTATTAGATGTATGTAAGACTAAAGAGTTTTTCTTAGAGCGTTTTGAACAGTATATGGAGGCAAATAGTGACCTGGCCTTGGAAAATTGGCATAATTCAAATGATATTAAGGCTTATATGGCTCTTCAGGTGTCTGAATCTGCACCTATTGTGGTTGAGATGAGACCTATTTTGGTAGATAAAAGTTTGCTTGAGCAATGGATGGATGAAAAGACAGCTGTACCTCAAATCGTTGCAGATTTTCAAATGTTTCTTGCTTCCTTGCAGGATGCCAAGAATATTAAACTGACGACTGCAAGACAACATTTGCCGCGGAATTTTTGGAAAGAGCTTGATGAGAAGCTTGGCTGGGCGCTTTTTCGTAAACCGACTTTGAACCAAGATCAGGTGCCATTGTTTCAATTCTTTTTCTATGCAGCTGAGAATCTTGGATTGATAACAGAGAGCAAGCAGCAGTGTGTAGTTACGAACCAGGCAGCAAATTATCTTACTTTAACAAATATGGAACAGGCGGTCGTTCTATTAGATTCGCTTTGGAATAAGGTTGCGTGGGAACAGCTGCAGGAAGCTAACGAGGGTGGTTATCCTGAGAGGATTCAGGCCTCAAGAGAGGCAATCGCAAGTGTGCTAGCAAGCTGGCCTGTAGATCAGGCGCAGGATGTTACAATTGAGTGGAAGCGTAACAGGCAATCTGGGAAGCTTCTTGACGAGAGCGCTGATGTATTTCTGCATTCCGTTGTTGCTGTGTTGGAACGGTTTGAACTGGTTAGCGCGAAGTATAGGCCAGAGTCTGAAATCAAGTATGCTTTTCAAAGAACGCCGCTTATCATGACGGTAAAAGATTCGGGTATGCGTGTATTCCGCTATTTTGCTAATGAAAATGTTCAACCTCAGCAGAAGCCGGCGGTAGTTCGTGTCATCAATTCTACGAATGATCTAAAGACTGTTTCTGGTAAAAGTAAAATCGGACGCAATGATCCTTGCCCATGCGGTAGCGGGAAGAAATATAAGAAATGTTGTTTATAAGTCTGCAAAAGCAAGGTTGACAGTTTTTCGTGATTAGGCTTAACATAGGTTTACTTGTAATGGATAAATGAGGTGAACGCTGGTGGATGCTTTTTATCGTCCCACGTGGGTAGAAATTTCGTTAGATGCACTGCGAAGCAACATTGAAGGTTTTCAAAAGGTACTGCCGGCAGGAATGAAACAGATGGCAGTCGTTAAAGCTGATGCGTACGGACACGGGGCTGTTGAGGTATCCAAAGAGGTTCTCGCCGCGGGTGTAGATTACTTGGGTGTTGCTTTTTTTGATGAAGCGTTGGAGCTAAGGAATGCAGGGATCACTGCACCTATTCTGGTACTAGGCTATACGCCTCCAGAAGGGGTTGATAGAGCGCGTGAACTCGATGTGACGATTGCTGTCTATAGTAGAGATGTTCTTGAAAAACTTTGTTTTCAGGGGCAAACGAAAGACGCGACGCTACAAAAGAAGCTAAAGATCCATATTAAGTTGGATACGGGTATGGGCAGACTTGGTTTGCATACGGAAGAGGATGCTATTCCATTTATTGAGGAAGCATTGACGCTGCCGAATGTGGAAGTTGAGGGTTTATTCACGCATTATGCGAATGCCGATGAAATAGATAAGAGCTATACGATGGAGCAATATCACCGTTTTGAGCGAATTGTGAGCTATTTTACGGATAAAGGTGTTACGTTTCCATATATACATGCAGGCAATAGCGCAGCGGCCATAGATTTGCCGGGATTGACGTATTCGATGGTGCGTTTGGGGATTTCGATGTATGGTTTGTATCCTTCCGAGGATGTCGATCAAACGAAAATTGAATTAAAGCCAGTGCTAAGTCTCAAAACAGGAATTGTTCATCTTAAAACGCTGCCTCCAGGCTCTGGAGTTAGCTATGGAACGATTTATCACACCAAGGGCGACGAACAAATTGGGACACTGCCGATTGGCTATGCGGATGGGTATTCTCGGATGCTTTCGGGTAAAGCTGAGGTTCTTGTTCGGGGCAAAAGAGTGCCAATCGTCGGTAAAATCTGTATGGATCAATGTATGATCAATGTATCGGATGTACCTGATGTTCAGTCTCTGGACGAGGTTGTGGTGATCGGGGAGCAAGACGGAGAGCACATTACGGCTGAAGATGTAGCTCGTCAGCTCGGTACTGTTAACTATGAAATTATTTGTATGATTTCACATCGTGTTGCGCGTGTGTATGTGCGTGACGGCAAACGTATAGATGCTATTAATCCTCTCATGCGGCATCGCTACTAAAAGTAACAGATTAATTTACCATTTATTTTTATGCTAGATGGAGAGGATTTTCCGAATAGACCATCGAATATTATGTAAGTAGGAATCTTATATCCAAGTGTGTAACATATTTGATATACTGGATGCATATATCTATTGTATAAATTGGTTTTTGGAATGACATACTGGTAATATTGTCTTTGTATCGTTTCTGGGGGTGCGAAAGTGTGAGCAATGCGCATAATACGAAAAGGATCATGATTAGCTTGCCTGACAATCTGTTGCAAGAAGTGGACGGTATTGTCGAGAAGGAGAATTCTAATCGCAGCGAATTTATTCGCCAGGCAATGAAGCTGTATTTAATTGAACGTAAAAAGCGCAGTCTACGCGAATCCATGCAGCGTGGGTATATGGAGATGGCGAAAATAAATCTCAGCATGGCATCTGAAGCTTTTCAAGCGGAGGAAGAAGCGGACGGTACGCTTGATCGCTTAGTAAGCGGGGTGTAAGCAGTGATTGTCAAACGTGGTGATGTTTTTTTCGCAGATCTTTCGCCGGTTGTAGGGTCGGAGCAGGGAGGGGTTCGTCCTGTTCTAGTGATCCAAAATGATATCGGCAACCGCTTTAGCCCAACCGTGATTGTTGCAGCGATTACAGCTCAAATCCAGAAGGCGAAGCTTCCCACGCATGTTGAAATCGATGCGGAAACGCATGGTTTCGACCGAGATTCGGTAATTCTGCTTGAACAAATCAGAACGATCGATAAGCAACGGCTTACGGACAAAATTACGCATTTGGATGAAGAAACGATGCGCAAAGTTGACGATGCTTTGCAAATTAGTGTGGGACTGATAGAATTTTGAATAGGATCAGGAACGGACGAGGGTGCAAGGTTCCCTCGTTTTTTGGTTTGTATACATACAATTAAAATGAATAGAAGTGGGGGAACTGGCTGTGGCAAATTTGGAAGAGTTGAAGATAAAGGCTAATGAAATGGAAGAGCAGAAGTTGAGCGAGACTGAGGGAAAGAAGACAAAGGCTAGTGAGTATGAAGAGCCACGTGAGAAAGTACAGATCTCAGAAGAAAAGAAAGCAGAGATCCAGGAGCGTATCCTGAAGCAGATCTCTGCTGAATTGCAGCTGCCCGCTGGCAAAGTGAAGACAACGATGGGGCTGCTTGATGAGGGCAACACAATACCGTTCATCGCACGTTACCGCAAAGAGATGACAGGCGAGCTGGATGAGAACCAGCTGCGAGATATCGAGGATCGGTTGCAGTACTTGCGTAACCTAGAGGATCGTAAGATCGAGGTTGTTCGTTTGATTGATGAGCAGGGCAAGTTGACGGATGAGCTGCGCAAATCGATTGAAGGCGCTGCGAAGCTGCAGGAAATCGAGGATTTGTACAGACCGTTCCGTCAAAAGCGCAAAACGAGAGCGAGCGTTGCCAAAGAGCGCGGTCTTGAACCGCTAGCGGAGTGGATATGGAAGCAGCCTCGTCAAGGCTCGCTGGAGCAAGAAGCAGCGCGTTATGTGAACGCGGACAAGCAGGTGGGAAGCGCCGCTGATGCGATTCAAGGCGCAATGGATATCCTTGCGGAGAATATCGCGGATGATGCGAAGATTCGAGCTTGGGTGCGTAGATATACGCATGATCAGGGGATTTTGCGTACTGAGGCCAAAGATGCAAAGGCTGAATCCGTATATGAGATGTACTACGCCTATCAAGAACCTGTTAAACGTTTGCCGCCTCACCGTATTCTCGCGATTAATCGTGGGGAGCGGGAGGAAGTCCTGAAGGTTGGCTTGGATGTTGCCGTCGATAAGATTCATGATTATATGGTTAGGCAGATCGTAAAAGGTGATTCTGTTGTTCGCGACCTGCTTCGCTCCGTTGTAGAGGATGCTTATAAAAGATTACTCGCACCTTCTATTGAGCGCGAAGTGCGCGGTGAAATGACCGAGATGGGCGAGGAGCAAGCGATTAAGATTTTCGCAGAAAATCTACGGAATCTGCTGCTCCAAGCCCCGGTCAAAGGGCACGTGGTGTTGGGTGTCGATCCAGCATACCGGACAGGCTGTAAGCTGGCCGTCATTGACGACACCGGTAAAATGCTTGAAATCGCCGTCACCTACCCGACGCCACCGAATAATAAGGTGGCGGAAGCGAAGGCGAAGTTCAAGCAGTTGATCAGCAAGCACAGCGTCGAGCTGATCGTGATCGGTAATGGGACGGCTTCCCGTGAAACGGAGCAGTTTGTTGCGGAGCTGATTGCCGAGATCAAGGAGCAGAAGCTCAGGTACTTGATCGTAAGCGAAGCGGGGGCGAGCGTGTACTCCGCGTCGAAGCTGGCGCAGACGGAGTTCCCGGAGCTCGACGTAGCCGAGCGCAGCGCGATCTCGATCGCGCGGAGGCTGCAGGACCCGCTCGCGGAGCTTGTGAAGATCGAGCCGAAGGCGATCGGCGTCGGGCAGTACCAGCATGACGTTTCGCAGAAACGTCTGGACGAGAACTTGAAGGCCGTCGTAGAGTCGGCCGTTAACCATGTCGGCGTGGACTTGAACACGGCGTCCCCGTCCTTGCTCTCGTACGTGTCGGGCGTGAACGCGACACTGGCGAAGAACATCGTCAAGTATCGCGAGGAGAACGGCAAGTTCAGCTCCCGACAGGAGCTGTCGAAGGTTCCGCGCCTTGGCGCGAAAACCTTCGAGCAGTGTGTCGGGTTCATGCGGATTTCGGGCGGCCGGAACCCGCTCGACAACACCCCGATCCATCCGGAGTCTTACGACGTGGTGGATCGGCTGTTCAAGGAGCTGCGCCTGGAACTGGCGCAGCTTGGCTCACAGCAGCTGCTAGCGCTGCTGCAGACGCTGGAGCCAGAGGAACTGGCTCCTAAGCTGGGCGTAGGTGTCCCGACGATGCGGGACATCTTAGACAGCCTGCAGCGGCCTGGGCGAGATCCGCGGGACGAAGTCCCTGCGCCGATCTTCCGCACTGATGTGCTGCAGCTTGAAGACCTTGTGCCGGGCATGGAATTGACCGGCACGGTGCGCAACGTTATCGACTTCGGTGCCTTCGTCGATATCGGCATTAAGAACGATGGGCTGGTACATATTTCCCAGCTCAAGAACGGCTTCGTGAAACACCCCATGGATGTGGTGTCCGTTGGGGACATCGTCCAAGTATGGGTGCTTAACGTAGACGAGAAAAAAGGTCGCGTAGGCTTGACCATGAAAAAGCCTCAACAATAAGAATCAGCAGCAGTTGGAAGCGTTATGCTCCCAGCTGCTTTTTTGTAGGCTGATCGCTGTCCGATTAGAGCCTCCAAAGGCTGCTATTCTTCTTGGTTTATTGCATATTCGGTAAATAGAAGCTCCTAGGGACCCTTATTCTGATAAAAATAAGAATATTAGTAATGAAATTTACAAATAAGAGCCTGTAGAGACTTCTATTTCAATATTTTTGGTCGAAATTGCTCAAATAACAGTCTTTAGGGACTCCTATTTGGGAACGAAGGCGGGAGAGTGTTAGAGTGTTAGAGTCTTAAGTTACTCGTACGCCCAACTAAGAGGCATTACCGCCATCAGCGAATCTCCACATCATCCTTCCTTAAGTTACTCGTACGCCCAACCAAGAGGCGTTACCGCCATCAGCGAATCTCCACATCATCCTTCCTTAAGTTACTCGTACACCCATCCAAGAGGCGTTACGTCATCAACCAATCTCCACATCATCCTTCCTTAAGTTACTCATCTCCATCACTTACCCGACATCATCCTCTCCAACAAGTATCCTCAATACTCCCCAGCATGGGAGGTTAAAGAGTTTATTTATTAACGCGCCCCACATCATTCAAAGAGTAAATCATTACATTCCGCTGACCAGCGACAAGAGATAGCATCCCCTCCAGGGATAGTCGTTTCAACCATTCCGCAGCGATACGAATATTTACATTGCATTCGGCAGCGACGTCCTGCAGTCGAACTTTGCCACTGTGACGCTTGGCTATTTGGATGACTAGAAGCTTCCGCAACACCCACTTGTCAGCTTCTAAGATGGCGATAGGTGAGAGAGGCGGTATTTTAGCAGCAGCCTTTCTCGGTAATAACGGATAAACATTATCTTTCTGAACTACACTCATCTTGCCTTGCACAAATTCCAGTTGTTGTTGAACATTATTGTTCTTGCCTTGTACTAATCCTGCTTGCTCATGAACAGCCTTTCTGCCCTTCACTAATCCCAATTGCTCAAGAACTGCATTGTTCCTGCTCCGCCTATCTTGAACTACCTCCATCTCTCTTAAATTCCCCCGCTGAACCATCCATTCAGAACCACTCATCCAACCACCAAACCCGTGACGCCCCAATCCAAGTTCACGCATTTTTCTTAGCCAACCTCTTGTTTTACGTGGCATAATAATCGACTCCCCTTTTTTATGTACGAAAAAAAAGCACACCCGAACCGCAGAAATTCTGCAAGATCGAGTGTGCTTCACTCCGATAATCTATTACATTTATTTACAGTATAGAGGGCACATTTCAAATATGCAACCTTTTTTTAACAAATGTTTACTTTTCCCTGCAAGTAGTAAGTTGCTGTGGTTTGAATTCACTTTTCCCTGCAAGTAGTAAGTTGCTGTGGTTTGAATTCACTTTTCTCTGCAAGGAGCAAGTTGCATTGGTTTGAATTCACTTGTCTCCGCATGTAAAACTTTACTCTGGAATCAGCATGTAAATCAGCATGGCAAAAAAGCCAGCACCCGCTCCGCGCAAGTACTAGCTCTTTTATCAAAATTTACGCTTGCCCGGTCCGTCCGTCGATTGGGTATCAGGCCACTCCTCTTGTGAGCGGCGGGTGCGGTAAAAGTACCAGCTATCATTCAGCAATCGGATTTGTCTGCGGTTTTTGTTCTGGAAGGCCCGCATTAATTGATTACAGAGCCATTGCGGCATATGCCCATCCCCTTCTTCGCCATGTAATAATAGCATATGAAGGATTGCTTAAATGGGTGCAGGTCCTTTTGATTTGCGTTACTTTTTGGGTTTGTTTTACTTTTTGCTTTGCCTTGCTCTTTGCGTTGCCTTACTTTTTGCTTTATGTTTTTTGATAGCACTCTTAAAAATTAACCCTCAAATTCCTCTTCATACCACTGTTCCAGTTGGGCTTGAAGCGCGCGAATTTCAGTTAATAAGGAAATAAGCGGATAAGACTTTTCCTGGATGCCAGCGAAGGTCTTTTCCAAACGATTAATGTAATCTAAACCTTGAATTAGGGTGTGCGCTGTGCCGATCAATTCCAAGTCATCGCATTCTGCAATAACCCGTGGAAGCTGAGGGACAGAGTCAGCGGTCAATTTCTCTAATTCTTTGTGCAATCTTTGATTCAGAGCTGTCAATTGATAAGAGTAGGAAGATGGCATTTCAACGAATTCTAATTGTTGTTCGAGCTTAAGAATGACATATCGCATTTGCGGCATAAGGGTTGTTCAAATCCTTTCTTTAGGAAGCTTTCGATCTTCTTTTCTACTTGACAGTATAGCCGTACATACGGTACAAATTCAAGTGAGAACTTGTCAAAGGAGCGAATGGGGATGGAGGATCGGGAGCTGCAGCAATGGATCGAGCAGATCTCTATGGCATCGTTTGGGAGGCCTTTTGTACATCAGGCACGGTTTAACCGGAGATTAAGGTCGACGGGCGGGCGCTATTTTACCAAATCCCATGATATCGAAATCAGTTGGATGCAGTGGGAGACATTTGGACGAGATGAGATTGAGAAGATCATTAAGCACGAACTTTGTCATTATCATTTGCATATATTAAAGCGTGGCTACCAGCATCGCGACAATGATTTCAAAACCTTGCTGGCGCAAGTCGGAGGTACCCGGTTCTGCCGTTCGCTGCCGCGGACTTCCCAGAAACAGTCCTATAAATACAGGTTGGAATGCGTCAATTGCAAAACCGAATACTACCGCAAGCGCAAAATGGATGTACGGAAATATGCATGTGGAAAATGTAAGGGGAAATTGAAATCGTATACACTTGACTTACCAGCGCCTTCATAATAAAATAATACTTGTTCATTCCCTGATAGCTCAGTTGGTAGAGCACTCGACTGTTAATCGAGTTGTCACAGGTTCGAGTCCTGTTCGGGGAGCCATATCTTTGGAGAGATACCCAAGTGGCTATAAGGGGACCCTCTGCTAAGGGGTTAGACTGCGTAAGCGGTGCGAGGGTTCGAATCCCTCTCTCTCCGTATCAGAATTAGCTGGAATTAAGCTCAATGGCGTTCATGCCGTTGGGCTTTTTTTGTTAGCTAAATACATGCATTTTTAACAGTTTTCTAACATCTTTTAAACGATTTTCCGATATAGTGATCAAAAATAGATCAATGACGGGGGCAAATTTTGTGGCAAAATTATTATCTATTCGTGTACGACTCCTCTTATTGCTATTAGTTCCTTCCATGCTGTATCTAGGCACAAGTGTGTTTTTACTGCAGCAAAGTAAGTCCAATACGAAAGTATTGGCTTCATCCCTTTATGAAACCACGAATAAAAGCACTTCGCTTATCTTGAATGCCGATCGTGATATGTATCAGGCGTTAACGGCTTACCAGCTGTTGGTTTCGGGAACGTTAACTGCGGAAGAGAAGACGAAGCAGCTTAAAGCTTTAAAAGACAATATCGATCAAACGAATACAAGGGTTGGACAAGCGGCTGATATTATGAATGCTAAACAGCTGTTACAAACAGCGCATACAGAGACGAAGCTAACCATTGAGCAGAACATAGCGGGCTTTCATACGTCATTTGACCAATGGGCGAAAGAAGCGAATGCCGTTGTTCAGTCCTCAAGTACTGGAAAAGGGATTATTAATGACGCTAAATTACTAGCAACTTTCGAAAAAGGCCGCGAGGGCATGAATCAAATCGGTGAAATTTTGGATGCCTATGCGAAATCAAGTATTGAAGAGATTGAGGCTCAAAATGATAAAACGGCAAAAACGATCTACCTATCTGTCGCTATTATTATCATTTTGCTCATGTCAGCAGGATGGATGGTTATTAGTAAAATAATGAAAACGGTCAAAAACATCGTGAAAGTTACCGGCCAAGTAGCGGCAGGAGATCTTCGTCATGAGCCTCAGGTCAAGTATACCAAGTGCGAACTAGGGAAAATCACAGAATCGGTAGATATTATGGTTTCGAAAATTAAAGGGTTGATCGGTACGATCGCCCACAATACGCAGTTCGTGCACGACGCTTCGGTCGAGCTTTCGGATAGTTCCAAGGAATCGGCAACGGCCTCTGAGCATGTCGCTACCAGTATTCAAGAAATGACGCAGGACGTCGAAGTGCAGGCAAGAAGCAGTGAAGAGACTAGCCGAGCGATTGAGGAAATGGCCATTGGGATTCAGAGAGTGGCTGAAAATTCAGGCGTTATGGCAGAGCACTCCTCCCTAACTTCTCGTCATGCCGAACTTGGCAATGACTTGCTTGGAAAGCTGCAGCAGCAAATTGTGAACATGCTGAAATCGGTCGAGCAGCTCTCACAAACCGTGCAATCCTTAACACGTAAATCCGATGAGATTGGTCTTATTGCATCGAGCATTACAACATTTGCGAACCAAACCAATCTGTTGTCACTGAATGCTTCCATCGAGGCAGCTAGAGCGGGTGAGCACGGCAAAGGGTTTAACGTTGTTGCGAATGAAATTCGTAAGCTTGCCTCGCAATCTATCGAGTCAGCAGAGGGAATTAATCAGTTGATTCATGAGACGAGAGTCGAGATCGCCAGTGTTTCTAATTCCATGAATGCAACCAAGCAGGAAGCTAGTGCGGGGTCGAGCATGATGCAGGAAGTGAACCAAAGCTTCCATACCATCATGCAATCGGTGACACACATTGTGACTCAAATTCATGAGACTTCGGCGATTACCCAGCAAATGTCGGCAAGCTCCGAGGAGATTTCCGCGACAATGGATCAATCGGCAACGAGTTCAACGCATATTTTGAACAAATCCCAAGGGGTTGCTGCTGCCACTGAGGAGCAGTTAGCGATGATGCAGAATATAGCGGCTGCCTCCGAACAGCTTAGATCCGTAGTAAATACGTTAAATGAATCTGTTTCTTACTTTAAAATAAAGTAGCTGCTAATAGTAAAAAGGCACCCCTGTGATTGGTGGATCACGGTGGAGTGCCTTTTTTTCGTTAAAACCAATGTTTACGTTTAAAGTAATACCACATCACACAGCTTAAGATGACCATGAGAATCCAGACATACAGATAGCCATAATCCCAACTCAGTTCGGGAATATATTTGAAATTCATACCATACAGTCCGACGATAAAAGTCAGAGGAAGAAAGATCGTGCTAAAGATCGTTAATGTCTTCATGATTTCATTCATCCGATCGGACTTCATGCTCATTTGGAGCTCGAGAAGACCGGTTAGTGATTCCCGGAAAATGTCCAAAGAATCCACGACTCTTGAGATGTGGTCCATGATATCCAAGAAATAGACATCATCTTCTTCACGTGTATAGGGGAAGGAGTGGTGGGCGATAGCGGAAAGGATAATTCGTTCCTCCACAATGACGCGGCGCAGCTGATGCATACTCCGTTTAAGTTGGAAAATATCCTGTGCAATGCGAATCCTAGGGTTTCGATACACGGCCTGTTCCATGCTATTCAGGCGATCATCAAAATGATCCGCAACGACAGAATAATCATCGACACAACGATCGAGTATCGCATGAAGAATGGCTCCTGGATGACGTAATCGATCTTCGACTTCTTGGCAGGCATGGTAAAGTTGATCTATGAAGGGGAGGTTGTCCTTGTATACGGTAATCACAAAATTTGATCCGACCACGATCCCTATTTCCTGCGGCTCAAGCTGCTCGGATATCGCAAAGAAGGTTAGAAAAATATGATTCTTATACGTATCCATCTTCGGTCGTTGGTTCAGCTTAATCGCATCCTCAACGAGTAGAGGGTGGCACTTGTATAAGTCGCCTAAGACATGTTTGACATCGTCAGGAGAGGGGTTCTCCATTCTCACCCAAGCTACTTCGTTCGGACCGGGAACGCGTACCGTTTCCTCATGAACCGTTCCATGGGTAGATTCATAAATTAGCATGAAAGACAAGCACCTCGAGTATTTTGAATTGGACTCAGCATACCATATTTGCCCATCAGCATTCCAGATTTTGTGCTTGTCAACTGCGACAGAATCTATTATAATTACAAATGTCGTCAAAATGGGCTGCAAAGGCTTACAGACATTCGTGGCCCGTTGGTCAAGTGGTTAAGACACCTCCCTTTCACGGAGGTAACAGGGGTTCGAGTCCCCTACGGGTCATTCTTACTTTTATACCTCGCGGTCGTGGTGGAACGGCAGACACACCATCTTGAGGGGGTGGCGCTCACAAGGCGTGAGGGTTCAAATCCCTCCGACCGCATCCCAGCTTTACAAGCATGAAACCCTTACTAGTTAAGGGTTTTTTGTTTTATAACAGATGAAAAGAATGCAGTAGTACAGCTTCATAAATTAACCTTGTTGACGAACTGTTGAGCCGAGATTTGTTCGAACCCGAGTTGCAAGAAGTTTAAATACGTCGGTGAAATTTGTACTTTTTGCGGTTCTAACAATAAAGGGTATCCGCTGTAACCCTATAATTAATCTTGAAATAAAATAAAGGGAAGGTGTCTTATTGCATCTTTTCAGTATTGCGAATAGGTTAGGTGAATGTCCTTTGCGGTTTTCATTAGAGGCTTTACAATACAAAACAGCATTAAAAGCTTAAGCATAATAGATAGCCTTTTACGGTTATTGAGGAAGTGGCCAGACTTAACTCTTTAGCTACCTTTGAAGTAGCGACATTGCCTTTGTTTAAAGCTAATCCATAATTTACGTTGCCGTCATAAAAGGCGGCTTTTTTGCGCGTTAACAGTCAATGTTATTCAAATTAACAGGTATCTTCCACTTTAAAGTGTGTAGTCTTTGTTGAAATATCCAAAAGTACAAATTAGCCCGACGGGATAACCGTCAGGCTAATTTGTACTATTATTAACGCTATTTCCGTCTTTTGACCTCACGGATAAGGGTAGACTTGCTAATCCCTGTCATGGCAGCTACTTTATTATAAGAATTGTCACCTAACAGTCCTACAGCGTGGTTCAGTTGCTTCTCCGTGTAAGACTTAGGCCTTCCCTCAGTAAAGCCTTCCTTCAGCCTAGCCGCGGCTTTTCCTTCCTGTGTACTGTTCAAAAAATATGTTACTTTGGGGGGACTTTGGCTTGCGGAAAGCAAACAGTTTTGGAGGACTTAGGGTTTAAATAGTTAAAATTTTTGCTTTAGAGCGATGGAGATACCAAGTTATGATCAATACTCATTTAAAAAGATTATTTAATTACATATAACCTTATGTTAATGTGACTATCATCGACGAGACACATTGAGATGAAAAATGATGGGAGGGGAAACACCATGGATTCAACAACGGCGCAACATGTTAAGTTGTCGAATGCAATCTCGCAGAAGAAACGATTTCATATGATTAACGACTGGGAACTGTATATCATGCTTGTTCCGGGAATCTTGTTTTTTATCATATTTAAGTACGTCCCTATGTGGGGAATTGTGATTGCCTTTCAAGATTACAGCCCTTATAAAGGAATCACAGGAAGCGATTGGGTCGGATTTAAGCATTTTGTAACGCTATTTCATTATAATGGATTTTGGTTATTGCTTCGCAACACGCTGCTTATCAGCTTTTATAATCTAATTTTCTTTTTTCCAGTTCCGATTGTGCTTTCGCTATTGCTAAATGAAATTCGAGCTACCGTATTCAAGAAATTCATTCAGACGGTTATTTATTTACCCCACTTCCTTTCTTGGGTCGTCGTGGTCGGCATAACTTACATGCTGCTTGGCACGCAGGGTGGTCTCATTAATGAGCTCATTAAAGCAGGCGGCGGAACAGAAATTGCTTTTTTAACGACCAAAGAATGGTTCCGAGGATTGATTGTCAGCCAAAGCATTTGGAAGGAAGCCGGCTGGGGGACGATTATTTTTCTTGCAGCACTAGCAGGTGTCGATCCGCAGCTTTATGAAGCGGCCATCGTTGATGGAGCTGGACGGTGGAGACAGCTTTGGCACATTACTCTTCCGGCGATTCGCAGCACGATACTCATATTGCTCATATTGCGCATGGGCAGCGTTCTTGATATCGGATTCGAGCATATTTTCCTCATGCTTAATTCGACGGTAAATGACGTAGGCGATGTGTTCGAGACGTATGTGTACCGTGAAGGACTCATTGGCGGAAAGTTCAGCTATACAACGGCTGTCGGCTTATTTAAATCCTTTGTTGGTTTGATTCTCATTATGGGAGCTAACTGGTTGACTAAAAAATTCGGCGAAGAAGGCGTCTACTAATCAAGTAGAGCCCCTGATTCTGATAGGAGGCACCGATTTGTTACACTATAAACCGTCTATTGGCAGCAGAGCTTTTGATATTGGCAATGTGTGCATTCTTCTTCTTTTCTCGATCATCACACTAATTCCGTTTCTATATGTTACTGCGACCTCACTCGCTCCATTGAAACAGGTGCTGCAAGGCGGGCTTATCCTGTGGCCGGAAACAATCGATTGGGGCGCCTACTATACGATTTTTTCCAATACGCATTTTGTCCATTCGTTATGGGTAAGTATTTTTATTACGGTAACGGGTACATTCGTCAATCTCTTGTTTACAACCTTAATGGCTTATCCGCTTTCGAAAAAAAGACTGAGAGGTCGCGGTGTAATTCTGTTTTTAGTCGTCGTAACCATGTTGTTCAGTGGCGGTCTGATTCCATCTTACCTTGTTGTCAAAAACATACATTTGCTCAACACAGTCTGGTCTGTAATTTTGCCAGGCGCAATCAGCGCATTTAATCTGATCATTATGCGAAACTTCTTTATGAGTATTCCCGAAGAGCTGGAGGAGGCCGCCCGGATTGACGGCTGTCGCAA
Source organism: Paenibacillus germinis (assembly GCF_013141785.1). Lineage (NCBI taxonomy): Bacteria > Bacillati > Bacillota > Bacilli > Caryophanales > Paenibacillaceae > Paenibacillus > Paenibacillus germinis. The sequence continues at coordinate 137,613 of NZ_WHOC01000094.1, read as the reverse complement.
TTTTGGTGTCCTGTTTCGAGTCGTACTCCCGCTATCCATGCCAGCCTTAGCTACATTTACACTGTTTTATGCGGTCGGTCACTGGAACAACTATTTTTCGGCGGTTATGTATATAAACAAGTCCGATCTCTGGCCAATTCAGGTACTGCTGCGTCAAATGATCATCGAGGGTTCAGTCGAGCAATTTCAAAATGCTGCGCTCGAAGCCAGTACGCAAGTGTTGCCCAAAAGTATCAAAATGGCGGCAACGATCGTTGCAACTGTGCCGATCCTGATCATTTATCCGTTTCTACAGAAGCATTTTGCAAAGGGAGTTTTGCTGGGCTCGGTAAAAGGGTAGATTTACCTTCGGGTTTAGAGGGAGCCAATTATTTACATTGCTCTCTTTACCATATCATCTTATATTCAGGAGGTCAGTGCATGAACAACAACCGCAAATTTAAGACCGTTCTTTACCTTTCAATGGTGGTAGCGATACTTGGGGGCTCCGCAATCGGCTGCTCAAAGAATGATACGGCCAGCTCAACCCAGCCTTCGTCTACGGCTAAGGCAGACACTAGCAAGCATATCAAGATCAGCTCGATGTTCCCGCTTTACGGCAATCCGGCGCAAAAGACAGAAGCATGGAAATTTATTGAAGATAAATTCAACATGGATTATGAGCCACTAGCCATCCCGAACAATAGCTCGGAAGAAAAAGAAAAGCTCGCCGTTGCGTCAGGCGATATGGCGGATTTCATGGTATGGGAATCATTCCCTTCAGCCGATTTCTACAATTATACACAACAAGGCGCATTCCTCGCGCTTGACGAATATATCAAAAATTCACCCAATATTATGAAGTTGCCTAAGTCAGTTTGGGACAACGTAAAAATTAATGGTAAAATCTATGGAGTTCCTCGTCCGCGCCCATTAACGACTACCGCGATCATGATTCGCAAAGATTGGCTCGATAATCTAGGATTGCCAGTTCCCAAAACGACGGATGATCTGTTTAAGACGGCGGTAGCATTTACCAAGGACGACCCTGATAAAAATGGGAAAGCGGATACGTTCGGCTTTGCCGTCGGTGAAAACCTTGCGTTCCTCGAAACGGTTTGGCACGCATTCGATACCGGAAACGGCTGGAGAGTGATGGAGGACGGCACTCTAATGAACAGCGCCAGTACTCCAGGGCGCAAACAAGCGCTCACCTTTATTAGAGACCTGTATAAGGAAGGCGCCATCGATAAAGATTTTGCTGTGTTGAAAACAACACAGGTTTGGGATAAAATCAACAACGGCAATGCGGGTATTTACATTGGTAACATCAGTGATTATGCTCATTTTGTGGCGGATACAACAAAAATTAACCCGAATGCAAAATTCGAAATGATCCCGCTTGTTACTGGACCAACCGGTAAATCGGGTGTGAACGAACAGATCGGTTTTTATGGTTTGCAAGCGATCCCAGCCAAGCTTGAGAAGGATCCGGAAAAAGTAAAACGGATTATCAGCTTCCTGGATTGGCAAATGAGCGATGAAGGAGCCGTGTTCAAGGAATACGGATTAGAAGGCGTCCATTATACAAAGAATGCCGATGGAACCTTAAAGGTAAATACCGACAAGCTGAAGGCCGATGCCGTTGGAAATTTGATCTCCCAAAACAAATTCGATCCTTATTTGCTTGTTGCGAAAACAGCTGAGCCTGAAGTCCAAAAAAAGCAGCATGATATGTTTGACTATGATGTAGATAAAGGAGTAAAAAACCCGGTAATCAATTACCTGGCGCCTACACAGATCGAAAAGGGTGCTGATCTGAACAAGCTGCGCGATGAATTCTTAGTCAGCGTAGTGATGGGCAAGAGACCGATCGAGGATTTCGACAAGTTCGCGAATGAATGGCTGGATAAAGGTGGCCGTCAACTCACGAAGGAAGTAAATGACTGGTATAAAGCAAACAAAAAATAAAAGCAATCCATAATCATCAGCAAGGGAAGGTCATTTCCTCATGGGAAATGGTCTTCCAGTTGTTTCCTCGAAAGGTGGTGCAAAGTGCTACGTACAATTTGGAATAGACAGTCAACTTATCGCACGCAGTTAAAGGTACTGCTTGCTGCTTCGCTTATTTCTATCATTCCAGTCATTGTACTTGGCTTCATAACTTACTTTATCGCGAGTTCCAGTATCATGCAGGGAATCAGCAAGACGAACAAAGAAACGATGCGGCAAGTCCAAGAGCGAATTGACAAGCTGCTGGTAACGAATGACAAGATTGTCTTGCAGCAAGCGTTCAATCCGACGTTAACTGATTTTTTAAAAGAGCCGGATCCTCTAGACAATATACAATCGTTAAAAAATGTAACGACCATATTAAATACGATGGAAATGCTGATCGACAATGTGGACTCCGTTTATTTATACATGAACCGCCAGCAGCTAGCTATTAATCCAAGTCAGGGTATTGTAGAAGCACCCAAGCTCGGAGCGGAGCTACTTCAACGCATTAATGAAAGCAAAGAGCCTTTTTTTTGGTATGAACACAATACGACTCGATCAGAATTGAATGGCGGGTCTCATGTCATTACTTTGGTACGTCGATTGCCAGTTTCGTCCGATCAGGCGCTTGGCTATTTGATTATCAATTTGAACGAACAGGCGATCTTCAATGTATTTGGCAGCTTGTATGCCGGCACCAACGGTGAGATGCTGATTCTTACACCGTCAGGGAGTGTTCTGTCGGATTGGCATAAGCCTCTCAATCGGGAGTTACTCAGCCATCACTCCATCCGCGACTTGATGGCGTCCGATATTCCGGAATCATCCGATAAGATCAAGATCAACGGAGATTCGATGTTGGTCAGCTCGCTGGAATCGGACTACAATGGATGGCGGTATGTATCGATTCTGTCGCTAAGAGAGCTGACAAAACCAATTCAATCTATCAAATATACGACTACTATTATTTGTCTGGCTCTTATCTTGATGGGCTTGTTTGCTTCTATTCTGCTGTCAAAGCGGTTGTTTCGGATTATTTCGGGTATTGCCGAGTCGATCCGTGTAATTGGAAAATTTAATCCGACGTCACAGCGAAAAATGGACGAGTTCGGCCTCATCCATTATTACGTGGAAACGATACGTTCAGAGAATGATGAGCTTGAAAATCAAATTAAAGAATCGATGCCGCTCTTGCGCGCCAACTTTATTCAGCGCCTGCTTACAGAGCCATTTCGTTCCGGTGAGTTTTATGAAAAGCTCAATTATTATCAAATTCCGGTAAAATGCCCTTTTTATACTGTATTATGTATCGAGCTGGATAATCTGCGCGGCCAATCTGAGCAAGACGTTAATTTGTTTTTTTATGGGGCGATTAATATTGTCAAAGAGATCATCAGCCATTATACAAACGGCATGGTGGTTAGAATGCAATCCGATCAAATTGCTGTTGTTATCAATTACGGCTTGGAAAGCGATGAGCCGAGTCTTCTGCAAGCAGAAATATTTCGTATTTCTGAAGAAATACGAACCTTAATCGAGCAAGTGCTGAAAGTAACGGCGACCATTGGTGTCGGCCACAGCTATTTGGGGCTTGAGAACATCCAACGATCATATAAAGAAGCGGTTGAAGCGCTTAAGTACCAGCTGTTGGAAGGAACGGGTACGGTTCTATTTATTGAACAGGTTAATCCGGAAGCAACTACGTTAACGTATCCGGTGGAGCAAGAGCAATCGGTATTAACAAATCTAAGACTTGGAAATATTGAACAAGCAAGCAGTGCGGTCGATGATTTCGCTGTATCGTTAAAAATGAAAGGTTCGCTAACGACAGACCATGTCCGTCAATCTTTCGTTCAGCTTGTCGCAGCGACAATGCGTACGTTATATGAACTTGACCCCAAGGAAGGGCCAACGCTGTTTGAAGAAAATGTCTACCAGACCGTAAATGGTTTTAAGACGATGGAACACGTTGTTCAATGGCTCAAGAAGGTCATGTTCCCGACGATTATTACTCATATTCGTCATTTGCGAAGTGAACGGAACTCGTTAATCGCGGATAAAGTTCTTCGCTACATTCACGAACATTATGATGAAGACTTATCCCAGCCGTTTCTCGCAGAAATGGTCATGATGCCGGTTTCACATTTCAGCAGCATATTCAAGCAGGAGGTTGGCGTAACGTTTACCGATTACGTGATCGCCTTTCGAATTGATAAAGCGAAGGAATTACTCGCGCAAACGGATTTAAAAGTGACGGATATTGCCGACCGGCTTCGCTATAACAACTCGCAAAATTTTATACGCGCATTTAAGCGACTTACTGGAGTTACGCCAGGGGAATACAGGTCAAAGCATGTAAAGACTTTGCAACAATGACCACATGAAGTGAGCCAATTCTATCGTAAACATATATCTATTTAGAGGAGAGACTGATATGCAGCAAATGAAAGCTATATTGATTGGTGCCGGAGCGCGTGGAGCACGAAGCTATGCGCCATATGCACTCGATTTCCCTCATGAATTGAAATTTGTCGCCGTAGCGGAGCCCGATCCGGAACGGCTTGAGATATTTGCTCGGGAGCACAGCATTCCACAAGAGAATTGTTACTCCTCGTGGGAAGAGATTTTGGACCAGCCAAAGCTTGCAGATTTTGCATTAATTTGTACACAGGATCGCATGCACTTTGAGCCGACTTTGCAGGCGCTCAGTAAGGATTATCATGTTCTGCTTGAGAAGCCGATGTCTCCGGAGCCAGCTGAATGCGTGAGAATGGAGCAAGCAGCGAAAGAAGCAGGAAAGCTGCTGACGATTTGCCATGTGCTTCGGTATACTCCGTTTTGGCAAACGATTAAGAGGCTGATAACTGAAAAAAGAATAGGCGAAATTGTTTCCATTCAGCTAAATGAGAACGTAGGCTATTGGCATATCGCGCACAGCTTTGTTCGGGGCAACTGGAACAATTCTGACAAATCAAGTCCGATGATTTTGGCTAAATCCTGCCACGATATGGATGCGATTTCTTGGCTGATGGATCAGCCTTGTACGCACGTGAGCTCTTATGGATCCCTCATGCATTTTCATAAAGGGAATGCTCCCGAGGGTTCTACTTCGCGCTGTTTGGACGGCTGCGCCGTGGAATCGCAATGTCCTTACTCGGCTCCTAGATTTTATTTAGGCGAAGGGTTAGGGTGGGCAGGACATTTTACAAAAGAAAAAACGCGAGAAAATATTATTAAATGTTTGCAGGAAAACGACTATGGCCGCTGTGTTTATCAATCTGACAATAACGTGGTTGACCATCAGGTAGTCAATATGAACTTCGCCAATGGCGCCACTGCGATATTCAGTATGTCCGGGTTCACAAGACACCAGGAGCGCCGTATTCAGATCATGGGAACAAGAGGAGAAATCCGCGGTGAAGAGGGAAGAATCAAGCTGATGGATTTCTTGACTCATGAGGAAACTGAAATAAAGATTGCTGAGCAGACAAGCGGACATGGAGGGGGAGACAGCGGGATTATGAAGCGCTTTCTAAATGAGGTTCGCAATTACAACGGCGGTGACAGTCTTACCTCCGCTTCCGCATCTGTTCGAAGTCACTTAATGGCTTTTGCGGCTGAGCAATCTCGTCTGAATCATGGGCAGTCTATTTCATTACACGACTACTATCAACTACTGTTGAATGATACTCAACAAAAAGGAAGTGGAGTTCATGTGGCGCTCGGCAATTGAAGATGCAATGCAAAAAATAAAAAATAATATCCATAACCATCCTGGACTGCTCCCCCATATTACGGAAAATCAAAGATACAAATGGGGAGAAAACGGTGATTGGATAGAAGGATTTTATATCGGTATGATGTGGTTGTCTTATGAATACAGCGGAGATGAGGAGTTTAAACAAAGCGCGGAGTCTTTTTTGGAAAACTTTAGTCAGCGCTTGGATCAACATTACCATCTCGACCATCACGATTTGGGATTTCTATATTCACTTTCTGCTACCGCGCAGTGGATGATTACCGGAGATGAAAAGGCTCGGGCTGTAGCTTTGCAAGCGGCCCGCGAGCTTAGAGATCGTTGGCGCCCTGCGATTGGCGCTATTCAAGCATGGGGAAAAGAAGGCGATCCCAAAAATGGAGGACGCATTATCATCGACTGTTTAATGAACCTCCCGCTATTATTTTGGGCTTATGAACAAACAGGCGAGAAAGATTTTTATGATATAGCCTACCGTCATGCGCATAAAAGCCGTCGTTTTCTGGTTCGAGGGGATTACTCCTCTTATCATACGTTTTATTTTGATCAAACAAATGGCAATGCATTGCACGGGGGAACGCATCAAGGTTATGAAGACGGGTCAACATGGACACGGGGACAAGCCTGGGGTATTTATGGATTTGCCCTTAGCTATCGTTACACAAAAGATAAAGCTTTCTTGCAGACGGCGAAAGAATTGGCTAAATACTTTTTAGAGCATTTACCGGAAGACCATGTCGCATACTGGGACTTCGACGTTCCAATTGAAGAGAACACACCGCGGGATAGCTCCGCTTCGGCGATTGTTGCAGCGGGCTTGCTCGAGCTTCTGGATGTACTTGAGGCAGATGACGCTGATCGACCATTGCTCGAGGCTGGACTTCAGCGTTCCATGACATCACTTGTCGAGAATTACTCGACAATGCATTTGCCCGATGCCGAAGGCTTATTGCAGCATGGTTCGTATCACGTACGCGGAAACAGCGGACCAGACGATTATATGATTTGGGGCGACTATTATTATTTGGAAGCTCTTGTGCGTATGGAAAAAGGGTTGAAGGGATACTGGTAGAGATAAAGTAGAGGAGTGCGAATATGCTAAAAGAACGTTATTTGGATAATCTAAAGAATCTGTTACTTCCGCAGATGAATTATTTTCCATATCCTAAATTCAGTGATAGGGACATGTGGCAATCCCTCAATGAATCTGTAAAGCAGGATTGGGTTACTAGAGGAGAGGAATTCCTGGCATATCCTTGGCTTCCGCTTTCTGCTACCGACTTTTTGGCATACACGCGAGAAGGCAACGTTGTGCGGTATGAACATAAATTAAGAGAACGTAGAGTTGTGCTAGCTACGCTAGTTTTGGCAGAGTGTATCGAGGGGCGCGGCCGCTTTCTGGATATAATCATTAACGGAATATGGAGCATCTGTGAAGAAACCACATGGATCATCCCTTCCCATATGGTTTTATCCAAGGCTAGCGCCAAATTATCGCTACCTGATGTAACGGATGTGTTTATTGATTTATGCGCAGGCGAGACGGCGAGCTTACTTGCTACGACATATTACCTTTTAAAAGAGTCGTTTGATGAAGTCAGCACAAGCATTTGCGAGCGAATTCAACATGAAATAAATCGTCGTATTCTTGATCCGTATTTGGAACGTACCGATTTATGGTGGATGGGTATGGATCCGAATCGAAAAATGAACAATTGGAATCCGTGGGTAAATTCGAATGTGCTTCTTTGCTTCTTATTATTGGAAGAGGATGAGGAGAAGCGCATTATGGGAATCACAAAGATGATAACCAGCTTGGATCGATTTATTAATGATTCCGAAATGGATGGTGGATGTGAAGAGGGGCCAGTTTACTGGCATCGTGCCGCCGGATCGTTATTCGATTGCTTGGAGTTATTATACGAAGCTTCTGGAGGGCAAATAAATGTGTACAATGAGCCACTCATTCAAGAGTTAGGGCGATACCTGTACAGAGTCCATATTGATGAAAATTATTACGTCAATTTCGCAGATGGAAGCGCTATGCTGGAAATAGAATCAGACCTCGTTTATCGGTACGGGGTTCGGATCGGGGATCAGCATCTTGTTAGCTTGGCAAGAAGCGCATTTTCGCATAATGGCAAACCTCTGTCAGGCTGGCTTACGATGCATCGTGTACTACCTGCGCTTTTCCAGGTTGGAGACAAGCTGCAGGATGACGCTTCGGCTCCATATATAAAAGACGTTTGGTTGAACGAAATCGAGGTCATGGCAGCAAGGGAGCAAGAAGGTTCGAGCTGCGGGCTCTACTTGGCAGTGAAAGGCGGACATAATGCAGAGAGTCACAATCATAATGACCTCGGTCACTTTATGGTCTATTCCGACGGCATCCCTTATCTGATTGATGTCGGTGTAGAAACATACAGTGCTAAAACGTTTAGCAAGGATCGTTATGACATTTGGACGATGCAGTCGGCGTACCACAACGTACCCATGGTAAATGGCATCCAGCAACTGCCGGGAAGTAACTTCAAGACGAGCGACGTATATTACAATACGACTCCGGACTCAGCCCGGTTCTCTTTGAATATAGCTTCCGCATACCCTGAATCATCGGGAATTGTCTCTTGGAAGCGTACATTTACCTTTTTGCGTCAGAAGGTTGCTCAAATTTTGATTGAGGAAGATTTTCAGCTTAACTGTGCTACAGATGATATCAAGCTTCACTTTATTACCCCATGGGATCCTCAAATAGAAGAGAATGGTACTATTGTCTTAAAGAGCACAGAAGACAGCCAGGTGCAGATGGATTATGATAAAAGTTTACTAGCCGCATCTAAAGAAGAAATTGTCGTGTCCGATCCCAATTTGCAAGCGGTATGGGGCACTACTCTTTATCGAATTACCCTTAAAAGCAAGCTTCCTGTATCTGAATCCAAGTGGAGTTTGACTATTACAAATACGGATAGCAAAACAACTGAGTTTTGAATCAACGATAGGAAATGTTGTTGTGTTGTTGGATTCTCTTTGCATGTTCAAGCAACCCTTTCTTCGTAATCTCCCAATGGAACAATCCGAAGACATCGGGTTTTACAAGCATGCTAGGCCGGGCAACATGATTCGTGGTTTAAATATCGGTAGTAGAACAGTCAACGCAATTACATTCCGAGATGAAGAAAAGATTGGGAAGGAGTCAGACACATTTGATTTCGGTACGGAGTCAGGTAAAAGCAAGAACAGGTTTGAAATGGCTCGAGCAATTGCAGGAAGAACAGGATCATTGAAGTGGAAGAAGGATGACGAGGTGCTACTTGGAGGCGGGGGAGCTGCCGAGATCATTGACCATCTTAAACAATATTACCCATTGGCAAAAGTAGTGGAGAATCCTGTGTTTTTGGATGCGGAGGCACTTTATAGAACAGCGGTGGGAATATATGGGCGATAAGAGATACATTCGGAAACCTGCCGTATTTACGAGCAATAAAGAAAGAAAAGAACGAATTCGGAAAGAGCAACTGGAGAATGAGGCTTTTAACACGAAACGAAGAGAAGAGAATGTGAAAATTCATTTTGATCAAGAGAACCAGTTCCATAATGAGATGCGAACGGTTTTGCTTATTATCAATGGGTATCAAAAATACTATGCACCAGATAAACCAGGATACTACAGATATATCATAATTGACGTAAAAACAGATAAATATGTAAAAGTAGATCCATCTCCATATAAGTCAGGTATTCATCCAATAGGGCAATGGTTGAGGGACTTATTGATGCTATAAGTAAGCTAAAGCATCCTTGTCATATCAAACTTTATGCCAAAGCACCATTCGGTTATAGGATTATGCTTAAAGGAAGTCGCAGTCCTAATGCTGATGTACTTCAGCAACTAAGAACATTGCTTCTTGATAACAATCATGTATTAGAGGAAAATATAGCCGTAGACACAGTCGTTGAGGCATATTTTACTAAATATAATTAACTGAACTCAGCAATAAAGTACCGCGGGTAAAGCACGTATTAAAAAGCTACTTGTTGACGAACATCGTCAACAAGTAGCTCATTGTAATTAAATGGAACAATATGGAACATTCTAAAAGCCTTATGAAACAAGATGTTAACTGACTATAACAGAGCGTCTAAGAGACACTCCATCACCTTGAGGGGGTGGCGCTCACAAGGCGTGAGGGTTCAAATCCCTCCGACCGCATCCCAAGAAAAACCCTTGATTCTCAAGGGTTTTTCTTATTTTTACTTACTTGATTAAGGTTCAAACAAATGTTGTATTTAAGTACTTGTGAACGAAAAGTTTTTCGCGAGTTTGTGAAGAGTTCAGTCCATCAAATTTATTAGCAGCTTCGTGGCTGATTTTTTGAGTAACATGGGTGAATATATTTGCGGTCGTGGCAAAATTAGCATGGCGGAGTCGTTCTTGAATTGTTTTCATATCGGTTTGTTTCTCGAACAAAATGGTTGCAGTTGTATGTCCTAAACCGTGGAGTGAAATTCTTTTTAAATTGTGTCTTTCAGTAAACCTTTGCCACCATTCGGAGGAATAAGTAAAACACAATGGTGTGCCAAAACCTCCGTGAAATACGTAACTATGTTCTGCTCCTATCCATAAGTCTCTAACATTTCTTCTTTTTATTTTCTTCCCATTCAATTTGATATAATTTCAATAGACCATTCCGAAAAATCCACTTTTTAAATGGAGCTTTTACTCTTAGGTTCTCCTAGAACAGCTTGACCGTTTTCAGTAAGTGAAATGCTTTTGTTGACTCTCCTCTTCTGAAACCTCCGATTAAAGCAGCAGTACAATAAATCCTCCACATTAATGGTTCTTTGCTTAAAGCCATAGTGACCTCTTGTGCTTCTAATTCTGAATAGCATTCGATATCATTTGAAGCGGAAGCTGCTCCCGGAACAAAGAACGAAGATAGAATCCGCAGAGGACTTTGCCCAGGCAATGGAGCTAGCGCTGGAGCATCGTGGATGGAAGAAAACCTTGCTTGATTTTCACTGGTAATCTCCGGTGACGGCCAGCGATAAACCTTAGGCCTATTTAGTTTATATTGACAAGTAAGAGGCTTTGAATTAATCTTACGGGCATATATGAACAAAAATATAACGAAATTGCGTGAATATGAACGAATTTACGCAAGAGGGGGTCCCCATGTTAGCGGCAGAGAGGAAATTACGGATTGTTGAGTATGTAAGGCAATATCGGATCGCTACTGTTGCAGTACTTGCACAAGAGTTTGGTGTTCATGATGCGACGATTCGACGTGATTTGGGGGATCTTGAGCAGGAAGGTCTTCTCAAAAGGACTCATGGCGGAGCCACCATCGATCAATGGACGCATGATGAGCCGAATTTCAACGAAAGATCGAATACACGTGTGGATCAAAAGATGCGAATTGGTAAGTTGGCGGCCAGTCTAGTGGAGGATGGTGAACACATCATCATCGATTCGGGGACTACAACCTTGCATATTGCCAAAAATTTAGTACATCGATCCAATATTACGGTAGTAACGAACGATATCAATATAGCTGCGGAGTTGAAAGATGCTGCAGGGATTAAAGTTATTTTGACCGGGGGGGATCTGTACCCTTCCAGTTATATGCTAAATGGTATGTTTACAGATCAAGTATTGAATTCTTTACATGTTGAGAAGGCTTTCATTGGCATTCCCGCTATAGATCCTCATTATGGATTAATGCATCCAGAAGCTCTACTCGTTCCGGCTAAACAGGGGATGATCAAAGCGGCAAGGGAAATCATAGTTGTTGCAGATGACAGCAAAATTGGAAAACTGTCTCTTCATACGGTAGTTCCCAATAGCTCAATTCATACGCTTATAACAGGGAAGGAAACCCCTGAACAAGAGCTCAAACCGTTTCAGGATTATGGCATCACGGTGTATACGGCATAAGCAATCAGTAATGTAGGAATGCAGGATGCTAGGAAGGAATGTGTCAGTATGATAGAACGCTTATGTAATGATCCGACCATTATCGTTGCCGGTCATAGAGGATATAAATCTGCCTATCCGGAAAATACACTCCTTGCCTTTCAACAAGCCTTGGAATTGGGGGTAGGTATGCTGGAATTTGACTTGCGAATGTCCAAAGACCACGTAGTTATGGTGTTTCACGATGAGACACTGGAGCGTACTACCAATGGCTCTGGCAAGCTTCGTGATTTTAATCTGGCTGAGCTAAAGCAAATGGATGCAGGCGGATGGTTTAGTCCATGCTTTGAGGGACTTAAAATTCCTACATTCGACGAGCTTTGCGAACTGCTTAAACCCTATCCGGAGATCTTGTTAAACGTCGAAATTAAAAAAGGTGCCGATGCCAGGGAAATTGTAGATAAGGCCGTCGCTATGCTTACGGACTATGGCTATCTTTCGCGATGTGTATTTACCTGTTTTGATGGAGACATTATCGCTTACATGCATGATAGGTATAAGCTAAAAACGCAGGGCTTTCCCGCAGAATGCATGTCAAACTTCGTTTTCGGTGAAGGCGGTACCTATTCAAAAATGTGGGCGATAGGGATCAGTGTGGCACTGATGACGCCGAAGCTAGTTGAAGAGTTTCAGGACATGGGGCTGTTGACGTGGTGTTATTGTCCTGACACGGATAAAGAAGTGTATTATTCGTTAGGTTGCGGAGCGACCTTGATGACCTGTAACAATCCTAATCCTGCTTTGCGAATTCTCCAATTCGCAGCACAATAAGCTGCAGATCGTTTGTATGGGGAGCGGAGCCATTAAAATACAGAAGGCAAGGGGGACGTTTGATTCCAACTTGCCTTATTTTGTTGTTATAGAGTGAGATTACCGTGTATTTGATAACTACCTATTTTTTATAATCAAAAATCGAGAGAACTTTTCGAGAACATGTATGTGGTTTAAACAAGAAGCGCTATATACAATTGAACTGTAAGCGAATGCAGCTGAACATTAAGGAGAGGGTTAAGCAATGTGGAAAAGTTCGAAGATTGCGAAACTAGGCTTAGTTGTTGTCTTGGCGGGAACGATGGCAGCGTGCGGAAAGGAGGAGGCCGAGAGTCCTGCAGCCGCTACAAAAGCTCCGGCAGCTAATCCGCCGGCTACGCTGAAAATGATGACAACTCAGCATCCGTTATGGCCATATAAAGAAGATTGGCCCATCTACAAGTATATTAAGGAAAAGACGAACATTGATTTCAAGGTTACGGTTCCGTCAGGCGACTATACCACTGCAGTGAATCTGGCCATTTCTTCAGGAGATATGCCTGACCTGCTTATTATGCCCAGCCTTACGGCAGCGAATAATAACGGCAACAGCGGCGCGCTGCTGAACTACTTTGAGAACTTAGACAAAATGCCGAATTACAAAAAAATTCTCGAACAGCATCCAGAGGTCAAGGCGGCTACCCTTTCGCCTGACGGCAAGAGCTATTATCTGCCGCATTATGGCCTGGAGCAGTGGTCCCGACGGTCCTGGTTGTACAGAGACGATATCTTTAAGAAAAATAACTTAACCCCTCCTATGGATTGGGATCAAATGTACACCGTATCCAAAAAGCTCAAGGAATTGTATCCGACTAGCTATCCTGTGGCTATTTTCGATAATTTGACTGCCTTAACTAACATTGCTCCTGCATTCAATACTTGGTACGGTTCCTATGTGGATTATGAGAAGAATGAATGGCGTTATGGTCCGACCGAAGACAATTTCAAGAGTATGCTGATGACGCTTAACAAGTTTGTCAAAGAAGGTTTGATTCCTCCTGACTTCATGGCAATGAAACGAGATCAGTTCAACGATCTTATGGCACAAAACAAAGGCTTTATTGCCAGTGATTACGTCGGAACCATGGATGAACTTCCAGTCACACTCAAGAAGTCGCCTGCGGAATTCAGCCTTGATTTTATGGCGCCGCCTAAAGGTGGGGCCAACGGCAAACCATTCAACGCTTATGGAGGTCTGTTGTCGAATGGTTTTGCGGTAGCCGCCAAGTCCAAAAACAAGGATGCCGCGCTACGTTACCTCGACTTCTTATTTTCGCCTGAAGGCATCGATATGGTGACTTGGGGTAAAGAAGGCGAAACCTATACGACAGAGAGCGGAAAACGGAAATTCAAGCCGGATTTCGCCAATTTTGGGGACATTCGTACCAAAACCGGTATTGCCACGTATGGGTCTCATTTAATCGTAGATATGAACGCTTATGCGTATATGAATTCTGACAAGATGAATAATGCATTGAAAAAGATTCAACAAGGCAACGAAGCTAAGCTACAGCCACGTTTAGCCTATACCGAAGCGGAAAACGAAATCCTGACCACCACCAATGCAGCGATAACCAAATACCGGGATGAGCAAATTGCAAAGTTTATCTTGGGGCAAAAAAGCTTCGATGAGTGGCCGGGATACGTAGCCGAAATTCAGCGGCTGGGCGTCGATAAATTAATGGAAGTGAATAAGGCTGCCTATGCGCGCAATCAAAAGTTTTTGAACGGTAAATAACTTAATGTTACCCGGGGAAGCTCCTTTAAACCAGGTATTCCTGATGAGAAGGAGCTTTCCTTATAACCGAATGACAAGCTAGCAATCGGAGGGATTATGACAACACGTGCCTCATATTCATGGGTTCGCAACCTAAAGCGCGATAAATATCTGCTGCTGTTGTTTTTGCCGTGTCTGCTTTATTATTTGATTTTCAAATATGTGCCTATTTTCGGAATTATTATAGCGTTCAAGGATTATAACCTCTACAAAGGCATCATGGAAAGTAATTGGGTGGGCTTTAAGTGGTTCCAACTGTTTATACAAAGTCCGGACTTTTTCTCCGTACTAAGGAACACGTTCCTATTGGGATTTTACAAGCTGCTATTCGGCTTTCCCGCACCGATTCTCTTAGCCTTGCTGATTAATGAAGTGCGTAATTCGATATTCAAACGCTTCGTGCAAACCGTCAGCTATATGCCGCATTTTATATCAAATGTCATTGTGGCCGGCATCGTTACGATGTTCCTGTCTCCACGGAATGGAATGATTAATTCTTTGTTGGATTTTATAGGGATCACACGGATTAATTTTATGGTGGAGTCCTCCTGGTTTCGCACGATTTATGTATCCAGCGATATTTGGCAGCATATCGGTTGGGGGACTATCATTTATTTGGCTGCTCTAAGCGCCGTAGACCCTCAACAATATGAGGCTGCGCGGATCGACGGAGCGAACCGTTGGAAGATGATTCGGCATATTACGCTCCCGGGTATTGCTCCGGCTATCATCATTATACTGCTTCTCGAAATTGGAAAAATCCTTGAGATAGGCTTTGAAAAAGTGTATTTGCTAGCCACTCCGGTTGTTTACAGCACAGCGGATATTATAAGCACTTACGTCTATCGTGTGGGACTGTCAGAAGGAAGGTATAGCTACGCAACAGCCATCGATTTATTCACAGGTATCATCAGTTTCAGCTTCATTCTGTCTGCGAACTGGATTAGCAGAAGAATCAGCGACAACAGTTTGTGGTAGGGGGAAAGGGTATGGCGCAAGGAAGAACTTGGTTCGACTATGTGAATGTGATTTTACTGATAGGCGTCATGATTGCTTGCTTGTATCCATTTCTCTATATGATGGCTATCTCACTCAGCGGAGCAAGGCCAATTACTCAAGGAGAAGTCTGGCTTTGGCCGAAAGAAATAAATCTGGATATGTATCGATACGTTTTCCAGGACGGGAGGATCGTGACAGGCTACAAGAATACGCTGGTCTATACGATGTTGGGTACGATGTGCAGTTTGCTGGTGACGGCAATTGGAGCGTACCCGTTGTCAAAGCGGGAAATGGTGTTGAACAAGACGTTTATTCTGCTAGTCGTGTTCACCATGTTTTTTAATGGAGGTATGATTCCGACCTTTCTGGTAGTCAAGCAGCTGTACTTGGTCAATACGATCTGGTCCATGGTGCTGCCTGGTCTGGTCTCGACGTGGAGCTTGCTGATTATGCGCACTTTCTTCATGGGCACGCCGAAGGAGTTGGAGGAGTCCGGTAGAATCGACGGTCTATCCGACATTGGGATTCTGTTCAGAATTGTGCTGCCTCTGTCCAAGCCAGTTCTGGCCTCCATCGGTTTATTCTACGCGGTCGGTATTTGGAATGGATTTATCGGACCTCTCTTATACTTACGTGATCAGCACTTATTCCCTCTCCAGATTATATTACGCGATTTAGTCCTCTCCGGCGAGACGTCCAGCAGCTCAGGGCCGATTGCAGGCGGGATTACCATCGTCGAGACTGCTTTGAAATACGCGGCGATCATAGTGGCTACGCTTCCGATCTTGATGGTATACCCGTTCATTCAGAAATATTTTGTTAAGGGAGCCCTGATTGGCTCAGTAAAAGGCTAATGACTAATCTGTGGATTACTGCGTAACATCGTTTTTCTGTAATCACCCGGAGGAAGTCCTGTTTCTTTTTTGAACATCCGGATGAAAGAGGTGCCATTTCGGTACCCAATTGCCTCCCCAATCTCTTGTATAGTGAACGTGGATTCCAGCAGCAGTTGTTTGGCTTTGCTCAGACGAATGCCGTTCAGGTGATCAATAAAGTTTTTGCCGGTATTTTCTTTAATATACACCGAGAGGTAGCTCGGCGACATGCTTAATTTGGAAGCGAGAAGGTCCAGTGAGATATCCTCCTGGTAATGATTCTCAAGGAAGACCATGACATAGTTAATCAGATCGTAGCTTTCTTCCCGTTTTAAAGTAACAGCCCTTGTCGCTTCGCTTATAGCCGTTTTCAAAAGTTGTTTGTATTGCTCCAGCGTAACGCACTCCAAAATCTGTTGGGAATAGTTTTCCAAAGACTGGGGCATCGGTATTTTGAGTAGTTCCATGGTTTTCTTAGTACGTACGAGAACATACTCAGCAAAAGCGTAGATTTGACGAGACGTTGTCGAGAGCGTCAGTTTTTCATCAAGGGCGCGGTCGATCAAGTGATGGCAAGCCATCTCATTGCCCGTCTGCAATTGCACGTAAAACTCTTGATCTTGATCCATCGTGAAACCTACAAAATCCTCGGAACCGAGATGGTCGCACAAAATTTGCGTCTCTTCAAGCGGTCTGGATTGTAACACGAGACGCAGAGCTTCCACATAAGCTTGATCGAATTGCTCCGAGGAAGTAATTAGAGGGCTAATGGCAATTGTAACCAGATAATCTTGGGTGTCTTGATCAAAGATTTGCTTGAGCTCTTGGAAGCAATTCCGCAGCGCGTCCGACTGCTCGTTATTGTTATGAATTACGGAGAGCAGTTGGTCGTGTTCCATCTGAAATGTTGTCGAGTCAGGAAATTGGGACAAGAGGACAGTGCCAATCATGTCCCGAATGCGTTTAGCTATTTGACCCGATGAAAAAGAGCTTTTCACAGACTGGCGAAATCGTAATTGATAGACAACAATCTGGAAGTTGCCTTCTTTGACGGGCATTTCACCAACTTGATGACTGTCCAGAGATAAATTTTTAAGCCGGACTATGTAGCTGTATTGGATTAACATCGAACTGCTGCTCATAAGCTTCCGGCTAATCTGATTTTTTTCATGCAGCAAGCCCACGAAATGATCCTGAATAGCACTGAATTCCTGGATATGACTGGGGAAGGAATCCGTCTCCGATTGCTTCATCGCCTTCATGATCCGTTTAACTGGGCGATCGATGTTTTGGCTAAACATCCAGGAAGCTAATAGAGCAAGAGTTACAGTAACTATGAATAATATCAGTGCTATTTCGTTCATACGTATAATTTTTGCATTTAATTGTGAAGTTGGAATGACCGTCACATAAGTAAAGCCGGTTGCTGGGCCTTTTTCGAAAAAGAAATATTTTCCATGATCTTTGAACCAATCGGAATTTCCAGTCCAAGAAGGAATGATTTCAGAATTTGGTTCAGATTGATACATAACGGTACCGTTTGAATGAAGAATAAATTGCAAAGAGCCTTGGATTTTATGGTTGGCCTTAAACCATTTCTCCATATCAATCATAGCAATGATGCTATAGGTGCTGTTTGGCAAGTTCATTTCAACAGGCATTAAGGTTTTAAGGGCTTGACTTATCCCAACCCGAAAAGGTCGGCTCGGGGCTGGGGTCAGATCGGATGTAAGGCCGTCCTTGCGATACCAGTAGGACAGGGGATACATTTCGTTCACATAATATTGCGAGAACATACGGTCTGCATCCACCAAAGCCTCTTTCTCTAACAAAAATCCCGCTTTCTTGTATAGGATCATGACGTTCTCGAACAAATACGTGGGCTGAGAGACCATCGTCTGAAGATTCTGGATTGTATTTGCGACCATAGTGTAATCAAGTGAAGCTTTACCGTCTTGCAAGCTTTGACGCTCGATTGCCTGCACACGTTCATCAAACTGGAGGCTAAGCATGAGTCCACGCCAGATTTTGAACTGATTCTCTAGTCCATCGACTGAATTCTTAATCATGGCGCGATTGTAAGCTACAATCTCATTGTCTACATTTTTGCTATAGACTGTAAATGACCATAGGTTAAATGATGAGAACAATACCATGACAGTAAAGAAGTAGACAAGCATTCTCATAAACAAGGAATTCATCCGCAGTTTGTGCACCAGTAAGTTCATATAGTGGGGCTCCTTTGTTGTAATTCTAATTCAATTCTATCTGATGGAGGGAGGTGTTGAGAAGTTACAATCTTTCTGAAAGTTGACCATTTTTATTTAAACTGTCGGATCGATGTAAACTAATCCAAGGAGGTTCGTATGAAGCGAAAACTGGGAGATACACAAATGTCTCGGCGAAAATTTTTGAAGGTATTCGGTGCGGTTGGCGGGTCAGCCATGTAGTGGAAGTTCGCGCTGCGATAACTCAAGCACGCAATTTGTATAACGTCAAAGTCACCGGGAATTCTGTAGCGATGGCAGATGGTTCGACCGATGGCATTTTATTCGGCGGCTATGCGGCGGATAGCTGGAACGTATACGGAATGATAGCTAGCGGCGATGTTCTTCAGGCGAGTGCCGGTGGTTTCGGAGTAAGGTTATTTCGTGGGGTAAACTGTATGGTCGATAAAAATCTCATTACAGGTTCCAACTACGCCATTTATATCGATACGTGCAATCAGTTGGTGCTATCCTACAATCTGGTTTCCGGATCCGGAATCTGTGGCCTGCAAGCTACGAACGATTCCAATGATGCGATTGTAACAGGTAATCTTTTCACCGAGGTACAGAACAAGGGGATTTTCGTCACTAGCAGCTCGGACCGATGGATGATGAATTTCAACCTGTTTCGCAATACCGCCAAAGCATCCGGACAGAAAGCGGCCGAATTCTCCGCAGGTTCGACGAAGGGTTCTTTCAATGGGAATTTGTTCTGGAGCAATCAGACAACCAAACCGGCAACTCTGTTATATACGACTTCAGACACCACCCTGTTTATGTATGCAGGCAACAACCTGGTCGGAGCTTATAGCGGAACCGCACCCATTAATGTAGCTTCCAGCGTGGGATCAGCAACCGCCACCAATATGTCGTGAGACGATTTGATGGTCAGGGTGGAGGTTTCTTTCGTTTGGGTAGCTATCCATTTTTTTGAATCCAAGAACTAGATAAACATACATGAATATGTATGTAGATCATGACCGCCGAATCAACTAAACTCCATTTAGAATATAATATTTATTGCCAAAGAAAGCAGGGATACTATGACTGTATTGATCAACCTACTGCCTTATATGAAGCGGATTGAGGATTGCAAGGAATTATTGGATCAGTGGTCTGGCGGACTGGAAATTCCAATGGATGGCCCCAATTGGGAAGAACCTACCAACTGGAATGAGGAGTTCCTGCGATTTAAGGATTATTCAGGACCGATTAGTGTCCATTCGCCAATATGGGAATTGAACCTGGCGTCTGCTCGTTTCGAGGTCATCAGCCAATACTCCTATGAGGTATACAAATCGTGTCTGGAATGGTCAGCTCGAATCGGAGCTGAGCAGATGGTTCTGCATCCGAGCTTGTATTCCACGATGCTGTTTAACCGGAAACAGTCGCAAGCGAGATCGATCGACAATCTGAAACGATTGGGCGAGGTCGCGAAGAAACTCGGCATTGACCTTGCTGTAGAAAATGTAGGATTTCATGAATTCGCCTTGTTCGACGAGGATGAATTTGTGAGACTCTTTGAAGAAATTCCGACGATATCCGCTTTGGTTGACGTAGGCCATGCTCATATTAACGGCTGGAATACTCCAGAGCTGCTTCGCAGATTAGACACACGGCTTAGCGCAGTTCATCTGCATGACAACGATGGGATTGACGACCTGCATCAGCCCATAGGGGAGGGTACCATTCTGTGGGATCCTATCTTCGACACATTAAAAAGTATGAAGCATTCATTTCGATCCATTCTGGAGTACCAATTCGATACTCCGCTGCAAACCTTATTGGACCATGCGAAATTGGTGGAAACCAAACTGGCTGTTAAATGATTTACAAATAAAGTATTGAAGTGATTATCGGTAAATCAAATTTCATAGACTGAAAAAGGCAGGGAACCCTTACTAGTTAAGGGTTTTTTTGTTTTATAACAGATGAAGAAGATGCAGTAGTACAGCTTCATAAATTTTCCTTGTTGACGAACTGTTGACGAACCGACTAAAAAACAAGCCTCGGTTTAGCCTGCTTCTTTAGAAAAAGCGGTGACCCGGGGCTTGTATTTAAATACTTACTTATGCGGGGCTAACCATCATAACGCCATCGTTACCAATGGTCATCTTATACCGTATTCCGTTCGGACTATGTAAGTAAATTCCGTCAAAGTTCGTGGAACCTTGAACAGACACGGCGGCCGTCATGCCCTCAGCGATGTTGTCAGCGACTTGCACATCGCTGCAAGTACTGGTAACGCTTATGCCATATTGGTTTTGGTTGCCGGTCAAAGCTTTAGTAATATGATTGCCTGCGACCTTCCCTTTTTTAGCTGAATTCGCAACAAGGATGCCACTTCGCGTATTGTTAGTTTCAGTTGCCGGGGAATGAATGATATTTCCAATAATCTGGAACTTCTCCATGCTTTGAATATAAATACCGGTCCTGCCGCAGCGATCGATCTGATTATGAAGTACCTGAATGTCGGCTGTGAGTCCGCGGTTTTTGTAATCTGCGTCTGGTTCTTCGGAGAATAAAGCCTCCGTAATGATGTCCTGAAAGACGTTATGACTGATACTTGCTTTGGTTACGTAAGATATCCAGATTCCACGATATTGGTTGCGGAACAAGTTGCCGGTAATGCTCACATGATGCACCCATCGCAGGTTGATGCAGTTCTTGCTGGACGATCCCTGCGCGAACACATTGCCCTCGATGATAACCGACTCCACTTTGGCATGTATCAAAGCCGTTTTGGGCCATCCTACGCAATAAATCGTTTCGAGCTGCGTCCCCTTAAATATATTACCAGAAATTACAATATTTTTACTGGACTGCGGTAGACCGGTTTGGTTACCAGCAGCATCTTTGGACGAATTGGTATTTCCCGCCGGATTTGACAGCATAACGCCCCTGTTGCAATTGAGGAACAAGTTGTTCGAGATAAATAGTTCAGCGAACTTGAAGCTGCGTACCCCGGCAAAAGTCATACCTTCGAAGGTATTGTCAACTACTTTGATATTCGAGTTATAAAGGTCATAAACGGCGTAATGATTGCCTACACCCGCAGGCCATGCTTGTGTACCCGGTGTGCCGCTTGCCCCGAAGTAGCAGCTTCGGACAGTAATGTTGCGGCATGGGGTTCCGTCGAAGGCTCCCATTTGGCTAAAACCTTCCTGCGTATGATTGGCTAATTGAATCGCTTCCGCATAATCTCTGGAATGATCTGGCGTACTATCCCGATATCCAAGGAACCGACAATTCTCAATTACGACGTTTTCGCAAGCGTTCATATCGACACCGTGAGCGGTAACGACATCTCGCATTTCGATGTTGCGGATTATGATGTTCCTGCCTCTGGCCATGCCGAACCCATTATAGGTATCAGGATACTGGAGGATGTTCCCTTCCCAAATACCGCCTTCGATCCATAAATTTCCATGCCCTTCGTAGCCTTGGAAGCCAGGGCCGTTATCTCCATTTACTAAAAATGAATGATCATGGCAGCGTAGAATTTTGGCATCTGCATCTAATGTCAGACGTGTATGACGGTAGATCCGCAGTGTGTCTGTGACTTTGTAGGTCCCTTTAGGAATGTGAATATGAGAGCCCGTCCCTTGAAGCGCTTGATTCAATGCATTCTGAATTGCGGCGGTATCATCGGTTGAGCCATCCCCGACAGCACCGTAATCACGAACATTTTTCATTGATACTATTTCCGTCGTAAAGATAGGATGGCTTTTCCGACCGTAGACCTCTTCAGTTACCGAATTGGCAGAAACACCAGAAGTAGATTCGAATAACCTAGTACCGGCCGCAAGGGCTACACTTGTCAATCCCAACGAGGCAAGCAATTTTCTTCTGCTAATTTGACGTGTTGGTTGTTCCACATGTTCCTGTTCCTGTTTCGACATCAATGATTCCTCCTTAACCAATCTTTTTCCGTCGTTACGTTCATCGTCTTACCATCGGAGCGAAGCATAATATTGCCGTGCATGCCGGTGGAGTAAACCTTCGCGCCTTTTTTCTCCAAGCGCTCCAGCAGGTTTGGGCTTTGGAACAGGTTTTGACTCATGATGACGATCTGCGGAGAAACGGCCTGCAGGAACGCCTCGGATGAGGAGGTTGATTCGCTGCCGTGATGAGGAATATCCATCATGTCTGACTTCAGCTTCTCTTTCCAGGGGGAAGAGGTAAGCTCAATTTCCCGGTGCTTGTAGATATCAGCGGTAAACAAGAATGTACGTTCACCATAAGTCATCTTAAGCACCATGGAATAATCGTTAATTTCCGGAGCGGAAAATGTCTTCACCGATTCGGGCAACGCTCCCTTGGGTGGACTGAGCACTTCGAATCGCACATGCTCGCCCAGTAGGAATACATCTCCCTCCTCAAGCGTTTTCATAGGAACTTGCTTCGCTTGAAGAGGGGCTATGGCATTGTTGTAAGCGGACGATTTGGTATACGGCAAATTCACCATATAAAAAGACTTGATTGGCTTCTCCTTCGCCACGGTGGCGAATCCCCCGATATGATCAATATGCGGGTGGGTGTTCAGTGCGATGTCTAGTGAATCAATTCCAAGCTTATTTAAATAATTCACCACTTGCGGTCCAACTTCCGGCAGTCCAGCGTCTACCAGCATCGTCTTGCCATCCGGAGAAACAATCAAAAAGCTGTCACCCATCAAATTATCTCCATCCAAATAAAAATAACGGATGGTCAGTTGTCCTTTACCAACTTGCTTATCAAATATTTGCTCCGTTCGTACACTCGGCACTTTCTGCTGGCTCTGAATTGTCAAGGCGACTGGAGTCACCTGGGGCTTGGTATCCGTGCAGGCTGTAAACAGCAAGGAAAGAATGACCGCAATGCACACTAGCTTTGCAACAGCGGTCCAGTGCTTCAAGAACATGATCTCATCTCCTTCCCATTCTGAAGGATAAGCAGGAGGGCGACTAGGCAGCCCTCCCTAGAATCTGCTAGCATTGCTAATTTACTTCTTGTAACGATCGTACGCTTGCTTATAGATTTTCATATATTCACCAACACCCATTTTATCAACGGTAGAAACGTATTTATCCCACTCTGACATCGGTGCGGTACCGGAAATAAACTTCGCTTCCATCTCACTGATATAATTTTGGATATCATTTCCAATGGACGATCTGAACTCGGTTTCTTCCTGAGTAAAGTTAAATGCATTCCATAGCTCTTTGAGTTTGTGTTGTTCCGCTTTCTTCCCTACAGCTATCGATTCTGGCAATGTCTCGGAGCCTTTGAAATATTTTTCCTGCACATAGCCTGGATAGCTTCCTCCGAGCCAAGTGATGTATTTCGCCAATGCCTGATCCATGGTCAATCCGTTCGGATTTTTCGTAATTTCTTCTACGAATTCCAGCTTGCCATCCGCAGCCTTTTTATAGGTTTGTCCTTCAACACCCATGAAATAAAACGTTGCTCCTTCGTCGCCGTATAAGTGGTCGATCCAGCGGATCGTGGCTTCAGGGTTCTTGTTTTTGTCTGTGACAACAAATGATCCAGGCCATACGATAGGTACCTTAACTTGAGTAAACAATTGATCGCCGTGCGGCCCTTTTAATGCGCCAAGTCCATAATAGCCCGGCTGGCTCATCTGGGTCATCGGATTAGGATTGATCGTTGAGCCAAAGACTCCCTTCCCGCCTTTAGCGTACAAGGCAGCCGGTTTAACCGTGAAAATTTCCTTATCGATTAGGCCTTCTGTATATAGCTTGCGCACGTATTCGATGACCTCTTTGTATTTCGGATCTGTTCGGAAGAAGCGCAGTTCATTCGATTTAGAATCGACATCTACGAATTTGTGGCCCAATCCACGGTTACCGAAGTCCCATGCACCTCTTATTTGTTCAATTAGCGGATTGATGCCCTCTCCAGCGTAAGGAACTTCGTCCGCCTGACCATTCCCATTCAAATCGGTATTCTTGACTGCCTTCAAATATTGATAAAACTCCTCGGTTGTCGTTGGTTCCTTCATTTTGAGCTTCTCTAGCCATTCCTGCTTGACCCAGAGCGGGGTTCCGATGAGCATCGGAAGGAAGTCTGGACTATAAAAGGACGGGAATGAATAGATACCGCCATCAGGCATAGTCAGCCCTTTTTTCAAGTCAGGGTATTTCTCCATCAGTTTCTTGAAGTTAGGTGCATAATTGTCAATCAGGTCATTCAATTTGACAAAGGTCCCCTGAGCGCCATATTTCGCTAAATCTGCAGAAGATACTCTCGAGGAATAAAAAGCGTCTGGATAATCACCGCCAGCTAACACAAGGTTACGTTTTTCGTTTAAATTTTCAAAAGGAACGAGCTGGAATTTGACGTTAACATTCGTCATTTTCGCATATTCTTTCCATACAAGTGTTTCTTCAAAGTTATTGCCATTGGTAGGAGCTTTGCCCGTGAAAAAGGTCAGTGAAATAGGCTCTTTTACGATCGGCATGCCCGTTTTGTTTAAGTTGGCAACGTCCTTCGTATTGGCACTTGGACTGGTAGGATTCTTCGCTGTACCTTGCTCTCCTTCACTACAAGCCGACAATAGGCTTCCGGTCATGACAGCTACTATAGTTAACGATACCCAGCTCTTACTTTTCATTAATTTTTCTGCCTCCCTTATTTTCCTTTACATCTATGGCTAAAAGGTATTACCTTAATAGCTAAACTTATAAAGCGCAGCATGCAAGCTCTTACAAGTGCCCTTACCCTTTGATCGCACCGATCATAACGCCCTTGGCAAAATATTTTTGAAGAAATGGGTACAACAGAAATATTGGCAAATTAGCAACGATGACCAGTGCATACTTGATGGCTTCACCTTCCAGTACGACATTAGCATTCGTATCGTCACCAACTCCCAGCATCTCTTGCATTTGTCCCTGAATCAGGATTTCGCGCAAGAACAGCTGCAACGGGTATTGATCACGATCGGTCAAATAAATGAGGGCGCTGAAATAGGAATTCCAATGTCCTACACTGTAAAATAGGATCATAACCGCTATAATTGGCATCGATAGCGGCAGCACAATTTTCACAAGCGTGCCAATATTCGAACAACCATCAATCGAAGCGGCTTCTTGCATCTCTTGCGGAATACCGTTTTGAAAGAAAGTTCGCATGATTAAAATATTATAAACGGATACGGCTCCCGGAATAATAAGCGCCCACATCGAGTTCAGCATCCCCAAATCTTTGACCAATAGATAGGACGGAATCATGCCCCCGCTGAAAAACATCGTAAACACCATCAAAGCAGCAAAAAGATTACGTCCGTAAAAATCTCTTCGTGAAAGAGGAAAAGCTGCTGCGATCGACATCACCAGATTGATGGCGGTCCCGACTACGGTATAAATAATCGTGTTCGTATAACCAGTTAAAATTTCACTGTTTTGAAAAACTCTATAATATCCAATTAACGTAATTTGTTTCGGCCAAAGCCAAACCTCACCTCGCATGACCGCTTCGGGACTGCTAATGGATGCAGCCAGAACGAACACTAACGGATATAACACAACAACGCATATAAGTGCCAATAATGCATGGACGAACCAGTCGAATAATTTCTCAGTGTTGAATTGCTGCTGCATCTTCCTGACCTCCTACCATAAGCTTGTGCCGTTTACTTTACGGGCCATTCGATTGACAATGACAAGTAAAGTGAAATTGACGATTGAATTGAACAGACCGACGGCTGCGGAATAACTGTATTGCCCATCGAGAATCCCTTTGTGGTATACATGGGTGGAAATAATGTCAGATGAAGACATATTGAGCGAATTCTGCATCAGGTACACCTTCTCGAAGCCAACGCTGAGCAAGGAACCCATATTCAGGATGAGCAAAATGATGATCGTAGGTATAATGCCTGGTAAATTAACATGCCAGATGCGCTGCCAGCGGCTCGCTCCGTCCACCCTTGCGGCTTCGTGAAGCTGTGGATCGATACCGGTTAAAGCAGCCAAATAGATAATGGAGCTCCAGCCCATTTGCTGCCATACACCCGAGCCAACATATATGGTTTTAAACCAAGCCGGCTCCGTCAGAAAATCAATGGGTGCTCCCCTAAACCAGGTGATCAGTCCATTCACGATTCCCGTTTGAGGCGAGAGGAAAATGAAGATCATTCCTACCATAACTACCGTGGACAAAAAGTGAGGCGCATAGGTAACGGTTTGTACGAAACGGCTAACTCTCTTGGAGCGCAGCTCGTTGATTAAGAGCGCAAGCGCAATCGGTACGGGGAAGCCAATTACTAACTGGTACACTCCGATGCCGAGTGTATTTTTGAGTAATCTCCAAAAATAGTAGCTTTCAAAAAAGCGCTCAAAGTGTTTGAAGCCGACCCATGGGCTCCCCGTAATCCCCTTGTTTGCGATAAAGTCTTTGAATGCAATCTGCACACCGTACATCGGCACATACTCGAATATAATAAAGAAGGCCATGACAGGTAAAATAAGTAAGTACAAATCCCAGTTTTTTTTGATACGCCTCACCGTTGCCGAACTTTTTTTTCGGGTACTTACATTCATTTCTGCTGTTGACATAGAAGATTGGTTCGACAAATTCTCACCCGCTTTCGTTTTTTCAATTCAGATCGTAGCATGGCTCTGAGGAAATAGGTATTTACAGTTCTTATGTTCGTTGGCTAAATCATGGCCCACCCAAAATAATGATAACTACATAAAAAATAGTATCTTATTTACAAGACCATATTCATGTAGAATAAATACAACCAAATAAAGATAGAACCTCACTTGAAAAGGAGTACTCTCATTGAAATGGCCTATCTTTAACCGACAAATGCTCGTTTTTAAAATATTCATTAGCTTTCTTGTCATTATTTTACTGTTTTCCTCATTTAACCTGCTGTCCGTCCATTTATTCGGAAAGGGCGTACAGAAAGAGATTATTCAGTACAACCGCTTGATGCTTAAGAATACCGCAGAGCGGTATCAAACTCATTTTGAGCGAATGAAGACTATACTGTTTGATCTTTATTCAGATGAATATGTGGTTGCTTTCAACCGTCAACTTCTTAGGAAGAGTCCGTTAGATATCGAGTTTTCCTCTGCGATGGAACTTATGAAGCCTCTGCGGGCCCAAGCGTACAATCCGATGCTCTATCTCCATAATGTGTTGATTCATTTCAACACGCCATCGATCGTTTTTGAAAAGGAAGGCAGCGTCGAAGCGGACATGCTTTTCTCGCGATTCTACGTGAGCGAAGATTACCCGCTCTCATTTTGGGAAAATAATTTCCGTGATTCCCGCAATTACAGGCTGCACGCCGAAGAAACATTTACTGTGTCTAGCCTGAATTCCGCATTGGATCTACAGCTTATTCCATTTTCGTTTCGGGTGCCAGCCTCCAATTATCAGGTGATTGCCTTGCTTGATGGCAATCTGATGCGAGAAGCCTATTATGGCGAGGAGGACAATCGGCAGTTCATGATCTTAGAGAAGGATGGATCGCTTCTATATAGCACCTCTGGTCGGCTGGCGGCAACCGATATACCCAAGTTTAATGAAAGTGAAGATTACATCTTATCCGGCGATTATTACTTTTTTAGAGAAGCGCCTGCCGACTCTAGTCTCACCTATGTAACAGCTGTTCCTTATTCCAATATTGCGGCAAGAGTCAGGACTACCACACTTACTCTGATCTTAATCTCTGGCGCTGCGATCATCATCGGCATCCTTGCTTCCGTGTTCTTCAGCCGCAAAATTAATCGACCAGTCAAAGATATGGTAACTTTGCTTTTACGCAGGGATTCGGGCAAGTTGAAAAGCACCATTCACGAGTTTGACTTGATCCATCAGAACATCCGGGATTTGATGCTGGAGAAGGAGGCTACCCTCAAGGATCTAATCGACAAACGATCTCTTCTGACTAGCTTTGGTTATATCAATAAATTGAAAGCTATTATGTCCGACATTAACGACTGGAAGGATATCGCCGAAATGAACGAACCGTTCTTCATCGTATTGTATCAGCTCCACTTTAAGATGCTATCGGTTGAGAACAGTCAGATGAAAACGGATCGCATGGCTTACTATATTCAGGAGTATATTAATGTGGTCATGTCCGAATCTGTTCCCTCTTCCCATACCTTTCAAATCGAAAATAATCAAATATTATCTCTAATTAGAGGTAAAGATTTGGGAGAAGAGTTGGAGCAAGGACTGGGGATGCTGAAAATGATACTTGACCGGGATAAAGATTATTTTCTTGCAACTATTGCAATCAGCTCGGTTTACGAGCATTCCAGCCAGTTTAATGATGCCTATCTCGAAGTTCAGGAGATGGCTCAGCGAGCTAGGCCAGTTGATGAAAGCCAAGTCATTCGGGAACGTCGCCATGTACCACCTCAACTGGTATTCACAGTTCAGCAAGAGCAAGAGCTGTACGCGAACTTGCAGGCAGGCAACCATGAGTTCTGTATCTCATTCTTGAATCGGATGCTCGAACAATTTGATCGAAAGGAAGCAAGCATCCAGCAGCTGAAGCAACTGGCTGCTGGAATCATAGCAAGGGTAGTGAAAATATTAGCACCCTATGGAGTCGATGCAGAATCCTCCATGCAGCAGCGCAATATGGCACTTATGAAAGAATGCTACACGCTGGACCAGTTCAAACAGTTCTATGAGCATCTTTTTCTCACATCCGCGACAATCATCTTATCCATCAAAGATGAACAAGATCCAACCATCTCGTTCATCTTGGACTATGTAGAGAATCGGTATGCGGAGGATCTGTCACTTGAACTGCTTGCCGATAAACTGAATTTATCCGTTGCCTACTTGTCGGTGTACATTAAAGAGAAAACGGGCACCAACTTCAGCGAGCACTTAAATGCTATCCGAATTCGCAAAGCGAAGGAGTTGCTTACCGAGCATAATCTTAGTGTACAGGAAATTGGCCTTCAGATCGGTTATCAGAACGTCACTTCTTTTATACGAATGTTTAAGAAAATAACCGGCATACCGCCCGGTGAGTATCGGAAATCAAAACGAATGTAAACCATCTAAAAAATCGTCAATTGCCAGCCGACCCGTTCGGAAGTAGGATAATCTTGTTGTAGACAATCTCGTTGTCACAATCAAAGAATGGGGGCGTTTCAATGGAGTGGACGATCAGTTATTCCGATTTGTTGTTACTAGGGAAGCCAGTGGAAGAAAATGTGGAAGCGCTGATTAGAGAAGGGGCGAAGCATATTGAGCTTCTGCTTGATGGAGGGGCGTGGAACGATATAGAAGGAACCATGGACAGGGCTGTCCCCTACCTCCTGCATGCCGGCGTTTCTTATAGCGTGCATCCTCCTGCTTGGGATACGAATCTAACCAGTGAAAATAAAGCAATACGTGAAGCTTCATTCGATGAATACCGCAAATCGGTCTTGTTTGCCCACCGTATAGGGGCCAAGCATGTCGTGATTCATCCGGGGTTTTGCTTTTCACCGGCTTTCAGTAAACAAAACGCAATCGCGCATGCTGAGGAGGCAGTAAATAGGCTATGCCGGATTGCTTCTCCTCTCGGGATTCAATTAGCTATTGAGAATGTTGGATATCACGGTCATTCGCTATTTACGGAGGATGAGTATGTGCAGTTCGTCCAGCGGCTGGAATCTGCGGCTGTCTATTTGGTAGACACTGGGCATGCCCACCTTAATGGCTGGAATATTCCAGCCTTGCTCCAGAAGGTAGCCCCTAGGCTTGGTTCCGTTCATCTGCATGATAATTCTGGAGTTTCCGACGAGCATCTTCCCATTGGAGAAGGCTCAATAGAATGGGAACCTATTTATGAGGAGTTGCGTTCAGCGCGCGATTGCCAGTTGATTCTTGAATACGCACCTGGAACGGAGCTTTCCAGACTTCGTTCGGATACAGCTCTTCTACTAGAGCGTCTAGATATAACCATTGAGAATAAGCGCTGACAAATAAGCCTCCCGATATGAGGGAGGTGTGGAGAAAAGTACTAAGCAACATAAAAATACAGCGGCAGCTTGGGACTTTAAAGTCCTAGACTGCCGCTTTTTTATTGAAATATCGTTACCCGTCGTATTCAACGAAGTTCTTGGTGATAGTTTCTGCTGTTTTGGGAGACAGTATGAAGTCCATATTCATGCTGCCATGACTTACTCATGTTTCACATACCAAGTGCCGTGAAATCGTATGTACCCCGTTACAATTACTGGTTTCGGTTTGAACCACCTAATAATCCATTTCATGGCCGCACAACCTTTCGTGTGAGTGTTATGCTCTGTAGTCTGTCAATGGTCCAGTCTGTTAAGTGATGGGCTAAGAACGCATCGCATTGGAGTTGCTGGTATGATTAAAAAATTTAACTAATCAAATAAAGTGATGCGACGCCCAGTATTGGAACCAGAAAGAGCATGATCCCAAGTCGAATTGAAATTAGATCTTCGTGTGAGTACACAGAAGCCACAACCTTTCTATGTATAGTACAATATTTATTCAATTTGAGTCTTGTCGAATCCTTTGATGAAAAAACACTACTTTTGTCAGCTTGCTTTTCGTCAAAAAAAAAAGAAACCACGCAAAGGTGGTCTTGTAGTTTTTGTGGGTTTTACCATACGTTTACACTAATATTGTATGTTATATACAACAAAAAGCAATGCGTTAGGAATCAAATCGGATGATCCATATCCAAAATTTATGATTCTTTTTTCTCACAACTGGGTAAAATAAAATGAACTTAAAAAACCATGGCGGGTGTAAATCATGTTTTCTGTCATTAAACGATTTTTAATCGGTCAGCCATTAAAGTCAAACGAACTAGGGGAACAAAAGCTTAATAAAAAGAAAGCTTTAGCTATCCTCTCTTCCGACGCTTTATCATCCGTTGCCTATGGGCCTGAGCAGATTCTACTAGTATTGATTACCGTAAGTGCTGCAGCTTATTGGTACACAATCCCTATCGCAATAGGCGTTCTGTTTCTTCTAGTAGCACTTATTTTGTCTTATCAACAAATCATATATGCCTATCCGCATGGTGGCGGGGCCTATGTCGTATCGAAGGAAAATCTCGGGATGAACGCGGGTTTATTTGCAGGAGGATCCCTTTTAGTTGATTACATACTAACGGTGGCGGTCAGTATCTCGGCAGGTACAGATGCCATTACGTCTGCCTTTCCGCATTTGCATCCTTATACTGTGGTTATTGCCATTGTATTGGTTATATTCATTACGATCTTAAATCTCAGGGGTATAACGGAGTCGGCTTCTATTTTAGCTTATCCTGTGTATCTATTTGTTCTGGCTTTGTTTATCTTAATTGGTGTTGGATTATACAATATCGTAACTGGGAATGTCTCAGCTGAACTGCATACTCCAATTGGCACGCCTGTTGCAGGTATTTCCTTGTTTCTATTACTAAGAGCTTTCTCATCGGGAAGTTCAGCTTTAACAGGGGTTGAAGCTATCTCTAATGCCATTCCGAACTTTGAGGATTCAGCTCCCAAAAATGCTTCCAAAACATTGATGGCTATGGGCTTACTACTTGCGATTTTATTTGCGGGAGTCGTTTATCTAGCGTATTACTATGGGATATCTCCCAAAGAAAAGGAAACGGTTGTCTCACAAATTGCTGCTTCAACGTTCGGCAGAAATTTCATGTATTACATCATTCAAGGTACAACCGCTATGATTCTTGTTCTCGCTGCAAATACGGGATATTCGGCTTTCCCATTACTGGCTGTTAATCTGGCCAAAGATAAATTTATAGCAAGGATGTTTACGATTAGAGGAGATCGGCTTGGGTATTCAAACGGAATCATTTTCCTAGCAGTTACATTGATCTTGTTAATCATCCTTTTCAAAGGAAAAACGGAGCATTTAATCCCTCTGTATGCAGTGGGAGTGTTCATTCCATTTACCTTAGCTCAGACGGGGATGTTGGTAAAATGGATCCGTGAGAAACCGGAAGGCTGGATTGTGAAATTAACGATTAATTTAGTTGGAGCTTTCATGAGCTTTACGGTCATGATGATTTTCTTTATTACCAAGTTTGGGCAGGTGTGGTCCGTTCTCATCTTTTTGCCCTTAATTGTTTTTATTTTTCATCAAATCAAGAAACACTACGAGGCCGTAGGTGAACAATTACGAATAACAACTTGCGAACCCGCGATTCCTATTGAAGGAAATGTGATGATTGTGCCTGTGGCAGGCATTACGCATGTGGTAGAGAACTCCTTGAATTATGCCAAATCCCTTTCGCCAGATCAGATCATCGCCGTTTATGTGGCTTTCGAAAGAGATGCCGAGAAACAATTTGAGGAGAAATGGAATAATTGGCAACCCGATATAAGGTTGGTTACTTTACATTCCCAATATCGGAGCATTGTTCAACCATTGACGAAATTTATTGATACGGTTGAGAATAAGGCAGCTGAATCGAATTTTAGGGTAACGGTCCTAATCCCACAGTTTATTCCAAAGAAAAGCTGGCAGAATATTCTCCATAACCAATCCAGCTTACTTATCCGAGCTTTTCTGCTTTACAGAAGGGACCTTATCGTAACGACAGTACCGTATCATTTGAAAAAATAAGCTATTAGGGTGGCCTTACTTCATACTAGCTACTCAGAGAAATAAGAGTCTTTGGGAGCTTCTATTTACGCAGAAAGTGGCTAAAGGAGCGGGATAAGAGCCTTTAGAGGCTCTTATCTGTCGTTGATAGGGTGGGAAAGCTAGCTACTCAGAGAAATAAGAGCCTTTGGGAGCTTCTATTTACGCAGAAAGTGGCTAAAGTAGAGGGATAAGAGCCTTTAGGGGTTCTTATTTGTCGTTGATAGGGTAGGAATGCCAGCTACTCAGAGAAATAAGAGCCTTTGGAGCTTCTATTTGCGCAGAAAGTGGCTAAGTAGCGGGATAAGAGCCTTTAGAGGCTCTTATTTGTCGTTGATAGGGTGGGAAAGCTAGCTACTCAGAGAAATAAGAGCCTTTGGGAGCTTCTATTTGCGCAGAAAGTGGCTAAAGGAGCGGGATAAGAGTCTTTAGGGGCTCTTATTTGATAACAATCTTTAGAGGCTCTGAGCTTATCCTTGGTCGTGGATTAAGGTAAGCTCCAAAGTGGAGTTGATTGTATGTAAACAATGGGTTTCTCGAGGTGAATCCAAAGCAAGCGCAGTTTGCCAAGGTAGGACATTTCCAAGCTCGAATTTCAGCGGATCCAAGGTCTTACCCTTACGGATGGTCTGAAGTATGTTCGTCAGAAACAAAAGGCATGGGGAGAAGTTAGAACACATTTAATAGAATCGGCATTAACGGATCTATCTGAAAAGCTTAAGTACTCATCTGCGGGCAAAAAAGAACTTATCCTCCAATGGGATCGTATCTATTTATTTGACCATTCTGAGGCGTATATCTCTTTCTAGAGTCAGCAATTTTTATGCTTTTTTTATACGGATACTATAGATTCTTTACCCCCTTTTTATATGGTTCGGCGTTACACTATTTCTAGAAAGCAGTAGAGCCGGTCTAATCAAGGAGGTGTGTTATGTACAACGATGTAACGATGATTTTATTAATGGCATTAACATTTCTAGGGTTTTGGGGATTTTTTAAATTTTGTGAAAAAGTGTGAGCTTAAGCTTAGCTTTCGATAAGCGTTCTGCAAAAAATCTCGTAGGAGGCACTCATATGATTGTTATTGGCGTTATTGCATTTGTCATGATGGTGTATCTCGGTTTTGTTCTAGTAAAACCAGAGAAATTTTAATTGTATAACAAGAACTTATGTAAGCAAGGGGAGAACCTATTATGGGAATGGGATTGTTACAGGTAGTCATCACACTGGGTATTATTATGCTTTTGGTGAAGCCTGTGGGTAGTTATTTGGTTAAAGTGTTTGGAAATGAAAAGAGTCGCCTTGATCGTGTCTTTGGTCCTTTTGAGCGAGCATCCTATCGATTGATGGGTGTTAAAGAAGAGGAAGCAATGGGCTGGAAAAAGTATTTAGGAGCCGTATTATTACTCAATGTGGTCATGATGCTATTGATTTATGCGGTGTTTCGACTTCAAAAATACCTACCTCTAAATCCAGATAGCATTGGTAATATGCCTCCCGCATTAGCTTTTAATACAGCTGTTTCTTTTATTACAAATACGAACTGGCAAGCTTACAGCGGTGAAAATGCATTGTCCTATTTCTCTCAAATGGTGGGGTTAACGTTCCCGATGTTTACATCGGCAGCAACTGGATTTGCTGTGGCGGTTGCATTTATTCGCGGATTAATTGGACGTCAAGATAATCTCGGAAACTTTTACGTGGATATCACTAGGGTGATTACAAGGGTGTTTCTACCGCTTAGCTTTATTGTTGCCTTAGTTTTAGTTTTTCAAGGTATTCCGCAAACCTTGCTGGGAGCCGTGGAGGCTACAACGCTAGAAGGAGCGAAACAAACGATTACTCGTGGGTTAGTGGGTTCGTTCGAATCCATTAAGCATATCGGTACAAATGGTGGCGGGTGGTTCGGTACGAACGCCGCGCATCCTTTTGAAAATCCGACCCCGGTGTCTAACTTGATCCATATTATTTGTATGATGCTGCTGCCTACATCACTGGTGTACGCATTTGGATTAATGATCAAGAACAAAAAGCAAGGCTGGACGATCTTTGCTGCTATGGGGATCATCTTTATCGTGATGTTGGGGGCGGTATTCTACGCCGAATATCGCGGTATAACGGCGATTGATGCGATGGGCATACATGGCAACATGGAAGGCAAGGAAGTAAGGTTTGGGTTGTCTGAGACTGCCCTATTTACAGCCGTAACCACAGCTGCAACAACAGGCAGTGTAAACGCGATGCATGAGTCGCTTACTCCACTCGGAAGCATCGCCCCATTTGCAGAAATGATGTTGAACAATGTCTTCGGCGGTAAAGGGGTTGGCTTGTTAAACGGGTTGCTTTACCTAATCTTGTCTGTTTTCATTTGTGGACTGATGGTGGGTCGTACGCCTGAGTTTCTAGGCAAGAAGATTGAAGGTAAGGAGGTCAAGTTGGCGGCCATTGCTATTCTGATCCATCCGCTTATCATTTTGGCACCGACAGCTTGGGCGCTTACTCGTCCAGAATCCATTACCTCGATAGCCAATCAGGGGATGCATGGGTTGTCAGAAGTGCTGTATGCTTTCACGTCAGGTGCTGCCAATAACGGATCTGCCTTTGGCGGTTTGACCGCAAATACGAACTTCTACAACTTGGGTATCGGTATGGTCATGCTGTTTGGTCGTTACATTTCAATCATAGCGATGCTTGCTATTGCGGGTTCACTTGCTACTAAGCGAGTAGTTCCTGTAACGACAGGCACATTGCGCACAAATACACCCTTATTTATGGGGATTTTAATCATGATTATTCTAGTTATTGGTGCTCTAACGTTCTTTCCGGCGCTGGCATTGGGGCCGATTGCTGAACATTTGGCTGCGCGTTAAGGGATAAACGTAATAGAGAGGGAGGATTTAAATGGCTGTGGAACGTAAAAAAACAATGACAAAAGAAATTATGAATCAAGCTATCGTTGATTCGTTTAAAAAATTAAATCCTTGGGTGATGATCAAAAATCCGGTTATGTTTGTGGTTGAGATCGGTACGGTCATTACGCTCCTGCTTTCACTCGCACCAGATCTTTTTGGTACCACAGAAGTAGGGCGGGGTTATAATATCGCTGTGTTTTTGATCTTGCTTTTCACCTTGCTTTTCGCTAACTTCGCGGAAGCTTTGGCCGAAGGGCGGGGCAAGGCGCAGGCGGATTCCCTGCGGAAGACGAAATCCGATACGATGGCTCGCCTGGTTCAAAGGGATGGTTCTTATAAGGAAGTGTCTTCGACTTCTCTTCGTAAGGGAGACTTAGTCCGCATTGAAATCGGTGAGATCATCCCGTCAGACGGGGAAATCATTGAAGGTTTGGCTTCCATTGATGAGTCAGCTATTACAGGGGAGTCCGCTCCGGTTATTAAGGAAGCAGGCGGCGACTTCTCATCGGTAACAGGTGGAACGCGTGTCGCATCTGACTTCATTGTTGTCAAAGTAACGACGGATCCCGGTGAATCATTCTTAGATCGCATGATTGCACTCGTGGAAGGCGCCAAACGACAAAAAACACCGAATGAAATTGCGTTAACAACGCTGCTTGCTGTACTGACCTTGATCTTCTTAATTGTCATTGTGACCATGGTGCCGATGGCGAAGTATTTGGACGTAAAATTGGAGATTTCCACACTGATTGCTCTGCTGGTCTGTCTCATTCCGACGACAATCGGTGGACTCTTGTCAGCTATCGGTATCGCAGGAATGGACCGTGTGACGCAGTTCAATGTGCTTGCCATGTCAGGTAAAGCGGTTGAAGCTGCGGGCGACATCGATACGATGATCCTAGATAAAACAGGGACGATCACCTTCGGGAATCGGATGGCTTCGGAGTTTGTCCCAGTGAATGGATTAATTGCTAAAGACATCATCTTTACTGCCCTGCAAGCATCAGTGAAAGACGAAACTCCTGAGGGACGCTCCATTGTGGAGCTTGCGAATAAGCTTGGAGAGACATGGCAAGCAGATAGCTATCAAGGGGCAGAAGTGGTGGAGTTTACCGCTGAAACACGGATGTCGGGGCTTAATTTAGCTGATGGTAAACAAGTCCGCAAGGGTGCTATCGACGCAATTAAGAAATATGTAGCAGCTATGGGCGGGAAAATTCCCAGTGATTTAGAAGCCATCACAAACCGAATTGCCAAAGCCGGAGGCACTCCGTTGGCCGTCGCGGTGAACGAACGGATTTACGGTGTCATTTACCTCAAGGATACGGTAAAACCGGGCTTGAAGGAACGATTTGCTGAGCTTCGCGCCATGGGCATCAAAACCGTCATGTGTACAGGGGATAACCCACTGACTGCTGCGACGATTGCACTTGAGGCTGGTGTCGACGAGTTTATCGCTGAGGCGAAGCCGGAAGATAAAATTGCCGCAATCAAAAAAGAGCAGCAAGAAGGCAAACTGGTAGCTATGACAGGCGACGGAACGAATGACGCTCCTGCACTTGCTCAAGCCGATGTAGGTTTGGCGATGAATTCAGGAACGATGGCCGCGAAAGAAGCTGCCAACATGATCGATCTGGATTCCGATCCGACCAAGCTGCTTTCTGTGATCTCCATAGGTAAACAGTTGCTGATCACTCGTGGAGCCTTAACAACATTTTCTATCGCCAACGACATTGCCAAATATTTCGCGATCATTCCTGCGATGTTTATTCTAGCTATGCCGCAGCTGCAGGCCTTGAATATTATGAATCTGGCTTCGCCGGAATCGGCCATTTTATCAGCGCTCATTTTCAATGCTATCATCATCCCGCTGCTGATCCCAATTGCCATGAAGGGTGTTAAGTACCGGGCGATGTCAGCAGATAAATTGTTGTCACGTAATATTCTTCTCTATGGTTTAGGCGGTGTAGTCGTGCCTTTCATCGGGATTAAAATCATTGATATGGTGCTTCACGGATTAAATATCGTTTAAAGAGAAAGAGAAACGAGGAGATAGCTTTATGAAATCGGTTTTTATAGCTGTTCGGGTGTCTTTATTGTTCATGATCGTCTGTGGGCTCATCTATCCACTTGCAACGACAGGTGTGGCTCAGGTCTTATTCCCTAAACAAGCGAATGGAAGTCTCATAGAATCAGGCGGTGTCGTGATTGGATCAGAATTGTTAGCTCAAGCCTTCGAGTCTCCGAAACTTTTCCATCCAAGAGAATCTGCAGCCAAGTATGATCCCACTGCTTCATCGGGCTCCAATACAGCGGTGGCTTCAAGTGATTATGCTGCGGCAATGGCAGAGAAAATCGATGCCTTGAAGCAAGAGAATCCTAAGCTAACGGAAATTCCGGCTGACTTAGTTACTGTCTCCGGTTCCGGTTTCGATCCGGATTTGTCTCCGGAAGGAGCTAAGGCCCAAGTGCCAAGAATTAGCAAGGAAACGGGGATCTCTGAGAAAAATCTCAATGACCTCGTTGATAAGCTTTCAAAAACGCGCCAACTCGGGGTTTTCGGTGAGCCTAGAGTCAATGTGACCGAATTAAATATGGAACTGCTTAAGCAAGTGAAATTGTGAGGTAAGCAGGCAGCCACTCTCGTTAATAATGAGAGTGGTTTCTGCACATTTTAGGGAGAAGGGAGAATGTTGCCATTTGGATGGTTTCAAAAGAAAAACACCAGAAGAAATCCTATATTCCATTTCTAAACTGCACCGCGGCAGTTTTAAAATATATATCGGCGCAGTCAGCGGCTCTGGGAAAACCTATCACATGCTTCGTGAAGGGCAGAACCTTAAGCAGCAGGGGATCGATGTGGTCATTTGCGCCGTATCGACGCTCCAAAGACCGGAAACCGTGGAACAATTGGGGGATTTGGAAAGGGTCCCGAGCATTCATTGGATCAAGGACGGTGTAGAGCAAAAAGATCTCAATTTGGATGCATTACTCGAAAGAAACCCGGAGGTCGTTCTTGTAGACGGATTAGCCCACTGTAATCGAGCAGATGCTCGCTTTCCATCCCGGTTAGACGATATCAAGTTTTTACTTTCAAATGACATTAGTGTTATTACCACAGTGAATGTGTATGAGCTGGAAGAGGCGATGGAAGTTGCTCATAAACTAACTGGCATTGAAGTAGGGCACTGCGTTCCCTCAGATACGTTGGAACTCGCTGATGAGGTTCGATTAATCGACGCGACGCCGGAAACGATTTTAAATCGATTGGAAGAAGGCAATTTAAAGGGGAATAAAGATACAGCTTTATTCAAACGCGGTAATTTAGGCGTGCTGCGGGAACTGGCTCTTCGACTTGTTGCTGAGGATGTAAACGATTCTCTGGAAGAACATCGCGAACAAATGGGGATTCTAGGTCCATCTGGAGCGACTGAGCGCATTCTTGTTACGACACAGTATCATTGGAACGGTTCTATCTACGTGCGTAGAGGACAACAGATCGCTAAGCGTTTGAATGGTGATCTGCATGTGGTTACGCTGCGTAATTTCAATAAACCGCTCACCAAAGAAGCGGCCACTTTTCGCAGGTCTATTATGAAGCTTGTCCAAAAAGTAGGCGGCAAATTTGAAGAGCTGCCTTTTCGGAACCGTCGCAGTATCCCTCAAATATTGGTCGACTATGCGATAGCTCATCATGTAACACGCATTGTATTAGGTCATTCTAAGCAAACCCAATGGCAAACTTTGATACAAGGCTCCGTCATCAATGGCGTGTTAAAAAGAACGACAAATATCGATGTGTTCTTGATTGCTGATCGTGCTTCTCAGGAGGGTGAGCGTATTCTGCCTGCCCATATCCACTCGCTGAAGGAACCTTACAAATATAAACGTTTGAGCAAACAAGAAGTAGAGGCGAAAATCGAAAAAATTAAACGCGGAAAATTTAAAGTCTATATTGGAGCTGCCCCTGGTGTCGGTAAAACGTATACGATGCTTCGGG
Source organism: Paenibacillus germinis (assembly GCF_013141785.1). NCBI lineage: Bacteria > Bacillati > Bacillota > Bacilli > Caryophanales > Paenibacillaceae > Paenibacillus > Paenibacillus germinis. The sequence continues at coordinate 97,661 of NZ_WHOC01000094.1, read as the reverse complement.
AAGGCAACGATCTGCTCAAAAAGGGGATTGATGTGAAGATTGGTTTACTTGAAACCCATGGGAGAAAAGAGACTGTCGCACAGATTGGCGAACTGGAAATCATACCTAGGGCAGAAATTCAGTATCAAGGTGTAAAGCTGGAGGAAATGGATACAGAAGGTATCATACGTCTTCGACCAGAAGTGGTTTTGGTTGATGAACTAGCCCATTCGAATGTACCCAGCAGTAAGCATAAAAAACGGTATGAAGATGTGCTGGAAATTCTAGAAGCGGGTATATCGGTTATTGCTACCGTTAATGTGCAGCACTTGGAAAGCTTAAATGATGCCGTGGAACAAATTACGGGTATTCGGGTTATGGAAACTGTTCCCGATAGTATTCTTCGTATGGCGGATGAAGTTCAGTTAATCGACGTTGCCCCAGCGGCCTTACAGCTTCGCATGAGAGATGGTAAAATTTATGCGATGGTAAAAGTAGATCAAGCGTTAAACAATTTCTTTAAAACGGGGAATCTAATCGCTTTACGGGAACTCGCGCTGCGCGAAATCGCTGATGATGTAGATGAACGTCTAGAATCTATGGAGCGCAAGAGCTCACTTCGCGGCCCATGGCGAAGAAAAGAAGTGATTTACGTGTGCGTCACGGAAATCTCACAAGCCGACCGCTTAATTCGTCGCGGCTTTCGGATTGCGCATCGACTTAAAGCAGCTTGGCATGTAAGCTTTATTGCGGTGGGAGGCGCAGAGGAGTGGAAGCAGAAGCTAGAGTCATTGGAGAAGCTGACCATTAGGCTCGGGGGCGAGTTTTCGTATCAAGAGGTAGCTAACCGCAACCAAATCCCGCAGGTATTTGCTTCCAGAGCAAGTGAAGCGGGAGCTACTCAAATCATTGTGTGGAAAGATGCTCTTGTCAAAAGGCTAGTGCCGCTTGCTAGTACAATGGATGTATTGATTGTTGCCGATTATGATATGTGGCAATCTTCGGGAAATAGGGTAAAATGAAAATATGGTGAATAAAACAAATGAATTTATTAACTGGAAATCTTATTTTATTATCGCTATTTATATTGCAGTATCGACCATATTTCTAAGGGGTTTTGGTCTTTTTTTGGATTTAGTTAATATTGCGCTTCTCTATTTATTTCCTGTTCTTTTTAGTGCCGTAAGATGGGGGAGGGGACCCTCCTTTTTTGCTGCGGGAATGGGGATATTGGCGTTTGATTTCTTTTTTGTGCCTCCCGTTTTTAGTATGACGGTTACAGATTTGCGTTATGTGATCTCTTTTATTGTATTTTTTTCCGTTGCAGCCCTTACGTCAAGTTTAGCTTCAAAGCTGCGGAGTCAAATCCATCAAGCCCAGCAGAGAGAAGCAAATACGGCTGCTCTGTATGCGCTAAGTCGTAAGATTACAGCCTTTTCAGACTTAGATGTACTATTGAATCAGATTGTTCAGCATATATCCGATACGCTTGATGCTAAGGCTGCAATCATTTTGCCAAACCAGTTGGGTGAACAGCAGTTGGAAGCCTACTCTAAAGATGGCGGAGATTGGGCTAATGATGAATCTCACCTGTCTATCGCCGCATGGGTGAATAAACATAATTCCATTGCGGGTCGAGGTACTCGTACATTGGGTGAATCATCGGATCTGCATGTCCCTTTAGCTACCGATCAGCAGGTCCATGGCGTGCTTGCTGTTCATATAGGCGATAGAAATTTGTTAGATATGCCGGAGCTTATTCGGATCATCGAAGCGCTCTCCGATCTTGTGGCCGTTGCGATATCTCGCGTTAAACTAGCGAATGAAGCCAAGGTGGCGCAATTAACGGTAGAATCGGAGAAACTGCGTACCGCGCTGCTGGACTCGCTTTCACATGAATTGCGAACGCCACTGGCAACCATCATTGGTTCCGTAACCGGACTTCTAGAAGGGGAAGACGTCTTCGGTCCTGAAGATCGACGAGAGTTATTACTAACGACTCGTGAGGGAGCTACCCGGATGAACCGGTTAGTAGGCAATTTACTGGGTATGGTTCGGATTGAGAGCGGCATGCTGCGTTTAAATAAACAGTGGTGTGGGATAGAGGATATTGTAGGTGTTGCTCTTACGCAATTGAACGATGCTTTGCTGCATCGAAAAGTAAATATACGTCTTGCTGCAGATCTTCCGTCGGTACCTCTTGACGAAGTTCTTATTGAACAGGTGTTGATTAATGTGATTAGTAATGCCATTAAGTATTCGCCTGATGGGAGCGAAATTGTGATTGAAGCGGATCACAACCAAGACATGCTTGAGTTGACCATCAAGGATGAGGGTGCAGGCATTGCTTCAGTTGATTTGGAGCGGGTATTTGAGAAATTTTATAGAGGCCATTTAACCAAACATATCCCAGGAACAGGGCTAGGGCTTGCGATCTGCAAAAGCATTGTGGAAGCACATGGCGGCCATATTGCAGCTATGATGAATGGGAATCGAGGAACGGCTATTCGGATAAGCTTGCCTTTACAATTCGCTGAGAAAGACGGGGATAGGAATGACAACCACAGGGGCGAAGATCTTAATCATTGATGATGAACCACAAATTCGAAAATTACTGCGCGTCACTCTAACCGCACACGGTTTTGAAGCAGCTGAAGCTTCTACCGGTCAAGAAGGCATGCTGCAGGCTACGATGGTGCGCCCTGATTTAATTGTCTTAGACCTAGGATTGCCTGATATGACGGGCATGGAAGTGCTAGCGCATATCCGTGAGTGGTCGCAGGTGCCCATCATTATTCTTACGGCTCAAGACCAGGAGCAAGATAAAGTTGCTGCATTGGATCGCGGTGCCGACGATTATGTAACGAAGCCGTTTGGCATGGGCGAATTTATGGCCCGTATGCGAGTTGCCTTACGGCATATCGCCAAGACGCAAGATGAACCGGTGTTGAGATTGGGGCATTTAGTTATTGATTTATCTCAACGTAGTGTAGAGCTAAATGATGAGAAACTCAAATTAACACCGACCGAATACGACTTGTTGAAAGTACTCGCCCTGAATGCTGGACGAGTGATGACTCATAAACAATTGCTCAAACAAGTTTGGGGCGGTCAGCAGTATGAGTCAGACAGCCAATACTTGAGAGTGTATGTCGGTCATCTGAGGAAAAAGATTGAAGTGGACCCGACAAGACCGAAGTATATCCTTACGGAGCCTGGGATCGGATACCGCTTTGCTTGGCAGGAAGGTTAAAGAAAAGAAGGCTGTCATTCTCTTGATGAGAATGGCAGCCTTCTTTATTTACATATAGGAATTTATGGTCCATGAAGTGAGTAAGGCAACTGAAGATACTTATTTGTCTTAATAGTCCCTGTTATGATTACATAGGCAAGCTAGGTGTGCTTATTCCAGGCTAATACGCTCTGAAAGTAACGTTTAACAGCTAATAAGCACGCACTGTGGTCTAATATGACGAGATGCTTCGATATTAGAGTCAATAAGCAAACTGAGCTTGCTTATTTATTTCTAGCTAACTCGCTACATGAAAAAATGGCTCAAGGTTTTTCTTTTCGCCTTTTTTTAACAAGTAAATGAGTCAATGAAGCGCAAATCGATACCGAAATACATCCAAGAGAACCCAGTCCAACGGAAGCCTGCGATCGAATTGCGTCCGACAAAAGTAGGGAAATACCAGAACTGTTGACCGTTGCTGAGCCAGACATAAGTGAAATTAAACAAGCAGCGGGAAATAGCTCCCGGGTCTACGGCATAAGCGGAGACACCTTCCGCTTTAAACGGCTTCTGCGGTGTATAAGCTGGAGGTGCCGAAGTGGGGGCTTGCCCTTCTCCTTGCGGTTGCCCAGGGAATCCAGGTTGCCCAGGGAATCCAGGTTGCCCAGGAAAACCTGGTTGTCCGGGAAAGCCTGGTTGTCCAGGAAAGCCAGGTTGCCCAGGAAAGCCAGGTTGCCCGGGGAAGCCAGGCTGCCCAGGAAAACCAGGAGACATGCCAGATCCGGGGAATCCAGGTTGCCCAGGGAAACCCGGAAGTCCGAACATGCCGCCTAAGCCGCGCGGATCGTAAGCAGGCACCCAAGCGTAAGCTTGCGGTACAGCATAGCCGTATGGATAAGGAACAGTTTGTGGATATGAATTAGGATAGGACTGTTCCGTAGTTTCAGGCTGTAATAATTCAGTTTCCAATTCACGATGCTCTTGTTTGTTGTCTGAAGCCATTGCGTAATTTCCTCCTTAGGTAAAAGCGGATTAGTCGATACTTACTATATGCAGCAGGGTAGACGGATGTCACGATGTGCATTTAGCGTCAATTGAACGTAATAAGCAGATCAATAGTCCTACTTTTGGTTATTTCTAGGAATGGAATAGGTTATTCATCCTAGATATTCCAAAAAAATATGGGATTTCGACCCATAGATTGTACTAATTTTGTCGTATATAATTGAAATTGGTTATATTTTGAAATAATTGGAGCGAGCTTTATTGAGAGAACTATTGGGTAAGATGTTGAAATACGATGTGACAACAAGCCATGGACTTGTTTTGGTACCAAGTCAATCGGTTCTCAATCAAGAGCATTTGGATTTGTTTCGGCAGCATCGCATTGACTTTATGGGTATCATTACGACAACCATGCATGAGCATAAGCTTGATTCTGTATCCCCACCGGATTCTTCCCAACTCCTTGTCCAAAAAGCTTCCCAATATGCAAAGGACTTATTCGAGCGTATTCAATCGCAGAAAAAGATTCCACTGCTGGAAATCAAGAATGATTTGATTCCTATTGTTCAGCAGGCTGCTGAGAACCCCGATTTATTTCAATTGTTTCAAGCTGTCAAAGCGAAAGATGAGTATACACATCAGCACAATATTGGTGTAGGTATACTTTCAACGTTGATTGGTAAATGGTTAAATTGGGCTGATAATGAAGTGGCGTTATTATCGCTGGCAGCTACGATGCATGATGTTGGTAAGATCAAGATTTCACAAGAGATTCTATTGAAGCCGGGGAAATTAACCTCTGAAGAGTACGACGAAATAAAGCGCCATACGATTCTAGGCTATAATATGCTTAAGGAAACGGTAGGGATTAACTATAGAGTAGCTCTAGTTGCCCTACAGCATCATGAGCGGGCAGATGGCACTGGATACCCCTTGCAATTAAAGGATAGCCAGATGGATCGAATGAGCCGAATTGTTGCGGTTGCCGATGTCTTTCACGCGATGTCATCGAAGAGGCCTTATCACGAAATGATGCCCTTTTACGAGGTTGTAAGTCGGATGAGGAAAGGGTTTTTCGGAGAATTGGACCCCCACATTGTGTCTGTATTTCTGACCAATATCATACAGAATTTGATTGGCAGAACAGTGAAGCTAACCGATGGACGTTGGGGAGAGGTCGTTTATATTAATCCTACGGATGATACGAACCCGCTTGTTAAGATTGACGAGTCATTTCTAGATCTAAGTCGAGAAAGACATATCCATATAAGTGAAGTTGTAATATGAGAGATCGTTTGACAATCAATTAGACATATATATAAAGGAAGTTATCGGATGACAAATAGGTTGATTACGGTACATGAAAGTTACGTAAATGTGGAGCTAACCAAGGAACCGGAGCTGGTTTTTCATCAGTTTTTTGCGAATTACGGCCTTACGCAGCGTGAATCGGAAATTCTTTCTCTACTTGTTACCCATGGATATACCAACCGTGAGATTGCTGAAAGTTGTTTCATCAGTGAGAAAACTGTAAAAATACATCTGGCTAATATTATGAGCAAAATTGGTATAGGCTCGATGCGGAAATTGCTTGCGATGCTTCTGCAGCAGGCTTTAACACTTTCCAATCGAACGAATGAATCAAGTAGAATAACGACAATAGGGATGAGTTAATGACCCAAGAGAAGACTCCTGAAACAGGAATTCTTCTCTTTTTTTATGACGATTTTCTTTGATACAATTTGGAACCTAAATAGCAATAATTATATTGACATGATACAAAAAGTATCTTAAAGTAATACTTAACATCATGATACAAATAGTATCAAAGGATGCGTTGTTTTCTACCAAATGTAAAAGTAGACTTCCTACGGAGGGGAATCATGGAAATCAATTTTAAAGAATATTTACTGATTATAAAGAAGCGCTTGTGGCTCATCGTTTTAGTCGTACTGGTGACGACCATTCTAACTGCTTGGTATACCTCATCCAATTATCAGCCCATTTACCAGGCTTCGACCAAGTTGATCGTCAATAAAACCTTTGAACAGGCTCAATCAGGCACGGAACAAATCGATTACGGCGCGATCGGTGTTAACATGGCCCTCATTAATACCTATAAGGAAATCATTAGAACCCCAGCTATTATGGATAAAGTAGTTCAACGATACCCCGATTTAAATGTATCCACAGACCAACTAATTTCAATCGTCAATGTTTCTAATCTCAATGAAACGCAAGTCATGTCGATCGTTGCACGGCATTTTTCCCAAGAAAGAGCAGTGAGAATAGCGAACGCCGTTTCGGATGTCTTTCAATCCGAAATTCCCAAGATTATGAAAGTTGATAATATCACCATATTAAATAGAGCCAAAGTACAGGACAAACCAATACCCATTAATCAAAAATCAAATCAATACCTCATTTTGAGCTTTGTAGCCTCCCTAGCTGTCATGGTCGGTCTTACCTTCCTGCTTGATGCCTTAGATGATACGTTAAAGACAGATGAAGATATTCGCGAGGTATTTGAAGTATCGACATTAGGGTACATACCAAAAGTGAAAAACAAAGAATTGCGAACCAAGCAAAAAAATAAATCTAGAAAAAAAGCAGGGGAACCGTCATATGCCAAAACCATCCAATAATTCGACGATTATGATGCAAGTCCATCCGGATTCCTCCACCTCAGAAGCATATCGTTCTTTAAGATTTAATATCGAATGCTCCGTCTTCGGACGTGAGGCGAAGACGATTACGATTACTTCATCTGGCCGAGGTGAAGGGAAAACGACGACAGCTGTTAATTTGGCAGTGGCTTATGCTCAGATCGGAAAAAAAGTGATTCTACTTGATGCGGATTTGCGAAATCCTTCCATCCATCTTGCATTTGGTGAAGATAATGGCATTGGATTGACGAATTATTTGGTTAATCGGAACGCATTGGACGGGATCATACGGGAAACAATCATTGAAAATCTGTCTATTTTGACCACAGGACCTGTGCAGCAGAATCCGTCCAGTTTATTGGCATCGAAATCTATGGATGACCTCTTGGTCGAACTAAGGGCGAAATACGACATGGTTATTGTGGATACACCATCGGTCTTAACGTTAACCGACGCCAAAATAATGGCGACCAAGTGCGATGGGGTGCTTCTCATTGTGGAATATGGCAAGGTGAAGCGTGGCGCAGCCAAGAAGGTGAAAGAGGAGCTTATGCTGGCGAAAGCCAAGTTGATTGGGGTGGTTATGAACGAAATAAAAGACCATCATGCGGAAACTTATCTGTAACCTTTATCTGTAAAAAATTGTAGCAAGGGGAGCGAGTTTATAGCTAATGAGACAAAAAAGACGAAAGCCGCATCGGCGAGCCGTGAGAACCGCCTGCATCCTGACGCTGAGCTTTGGAATTCTGGCCGGATGCTCTGATACAGCCCCGTTAAATCCGGATGCTAATTCTCAGGTGCAAGCATTAAAAAGTGTTAAAGTATTTAAGGTCATAAATCAAAAAATTGGAGATCCGCTCGAACGTGCAGCCGAAGTTCAATCCTCCGTTCAATTTGACGTAGTAGCCAAGGTTGCTGGTGACATTGACCAAATCCTGAAAAAGCGCGGGGAGATGGTTCAAGAAGGAGACGTCATCGTCAAGTTGAAGTCAAGCGAGGTCTCAGCCCAGCGAGAAGCAGCGGATACAGCTGTCAAAACGGCCCAGGAAGCCATAGAAAAAGCGAAAATTAGAGCAAAAAAAGAAATGGAAAGCCAGAAGCTTGAAATGAGCAACACCATTCAAAAAATGGAGTTAGGCATGACGAGCTTGCTGCGGAATTACAATAAAATGAAGAACGACTATGATATTGGTCTGGTTACGAAAGCCCAGCTGTATCAGATGGAAAACCAAATGATGAATGCCCGCTTGGATCTGGATCAGCTCAAGCATAAGCTAAGCATTTTGGAACCGATTGATGCTACTTCCGAATTGGAAGATCAGCTCAAAAATGCCCGAGTTACCTTGCAGCAGATCGATCAATCCATGAAAAGTCTTGAAGTAAAAGCCCCTGTAAGTGGCCTGTTATCGGAGATGCCGTTAGAGGGCTGGATGTCCTTGCAGCCGGGTGCTCCCATCGGTGTCATTCAGAGGCTGGATCCGATTAAGATTAAAGCTCAGCTGGCGGAAGAAGAAACGAGACACTTAAGTGACAAGACAGAGCTGTCCTACTACATAGCAGGAACAAAGCAGAAGTATAAAGGGAAAATCAGTTATCTTTCCAAAGTGATCGACCCGCAAACGAAAGCTTATGAAATCAACCTAGAAGTGCCTAACAAAGATTTGACTTTGAAGCCTGGCATGAAGCTAAGGATTCAAATGACAGATGAGAAAGAACAAATCGTCCCCACAGTTCCAACGTATAGTATCGTTAAAGAGGGTGATGATGCCTTCGTATTCGTACTTACGGGAGATATGGTTGAGAAGCGCAGCGTGCAGCTTGGTAGATTAAATGAGCCTAATCAAGAAGTGCTTTCCGGTGTCAAAGAAGGGGAATTGGTCGTTAAATCCAATCCTAATCAGTTAAGAGACAAAGAAAAAGTCCAAATGACGGCTATTGAAGAGCAATAATGAAAAATGGAGTGACTTGAATTGAAAATAAATTGGAAACATACGATGGTCATGTTCATCTTATCCGTCTCTCTAGTGATTCCATCTGCGTCCTTTCATGCATTGGCAGATGAGAAATATACGCAGTCATCGAATCTGACTAGCTATCAACTAACCGATGCGATCAAGGTGGAAGTCAAAAGCATATTAAATGAATCAACCTCAGAAGGAACTAGAATTGCCGCCGTTGTACGCATATATAACGATGGAGATCGATTGACTGGGGTCCCGGAATATGAGGTTCGCGTCAAGACACAAGAAGGCTTGGAATATGTCATGCGTCCTAGTCAAACTAATGTCAAAAATGTTCAACCCAAAGAAACTGCCGAGCTTAGTTATATGAATGTAGTCGATCGTTATGACGTTTTCTCATTGACCGAACTTTCATGGTTGGATGTCGATGAATTCGTCTATCCCAAACAAGAAAAGAGAATCATATCTATTCCTGTATCAGCCATAGAATGGAAAGGGGAGAAGGCTGTCCTTTCTGATCCCGCTGTGATGAAGAAATGGGAAGATGCGTTTACGATCCCAGTGTTATCGAGCACGGTAGAATACAAACCGATTAGCCTTAATGAACAGAATACAAAAGAGGGCCCTATGACGATTGTAGGTTTGCTTGCAACGAATAAGGGGGATAAGAAAACAGCGATACCTGATTTTCGAATAAACGGAGTATCCGACAAAAAGGTATACACCGGCAAAAGGCTGGAACAAGATAAGCTGTTACTTGAACCAGGTGAGCAGCATTATATCCACTATGCTATTCCAGTTAGGAATAGGATGGAAATGAAGAGCTTATCTATCCTAACGCCCGAAGACTTTGCAGTTGATGACAAAACGCATAACAATTATTTAATAGGTAGATTGATGATTACACTGCCAGGTGCTGATAACAATCTGCGTTTTTTGAATCAATTAGTACAGTATGAATGGAATAAGCCTATTAAGTTTGATCCGTTATACAAGTTGATAAGACCTGAAGTGGATGTTTCCATGGTGGATTTACAATTGCATGAAAGCGCCGGCGGGGGCTTCAAAGCAGCAGTTGCTAAGTTCAAGCTGCTCAATCATAGCGAAAATCCATTGCAGGTTCCTCAATTCCAGGCGGAGTTGTCGAGCGTTAGCGGCAATAAATACTTAGGTACCAGACAAAATACGCTGGTAGAAACGCTTATTCCGAATATAAGCTACGTCATTTACTATTCTTTTATCATTCCGAGCACGGAAACTGGTGAGCAGTTGGCGATGCAGATTTTGGATACGAAGAGTGTTGAACCCTACAACATTCCGCTTGCTGCATTCAAGACAAAGGTTATGGAAGAGACAAGCGATAAGTCCCTTGCCTTCTACCCTTTTCAAGTTACATTGAATGATTGGTCAACAGGGGCCAACTATAATATGGCATCGGGAAGCTTGCCCTACTCCTATAAGCTGAATTTGGATTTTAATATTAAGCTTCAGGATGAAGTCGTCGTCGATCAAAGCTTCTCCAAGATGAGGCTCGAATTGGTCGATGCCAAGAACAGAATTATGGTATCGAAGGTTCTTTCGTTTACTGGCGAGAACAAGTTGGTTAGCGGAACACAGACCATTAATTTTGACTTGGATCGGTTTGAAACTACGGTATATCTTCGTATATACGAAATTATTGATACACCCTTCGGGGAAGCAAGACGACTTATCCAAACTTTGAGACGATAGGAGAGTGAAACGATGGAAGAAAACGTGAAGAGGGAACAAAAATTGTATGAGCGCCCCATGGTTTTAAGTCAACAACCGGTTCGTTTTGAGACAGCTCAAAGCTGGAATAAAGGCCACGGTAATCTGAATCACCCAGGCACAGGGAATGGCGGCATTAATTATCCGAACCCTCCGTACACCGGACCACATAATGGTAACGGAGGCGGCAACGGTAAGCACAAGTAAGTTTTTATTCAAGGAGGTCAATAGTGATAGGCTATTGACCTCGAATTTCAATTCGACCCCAGGGGATGAAGCATGGAACTCTTTTATACACAAATTGGTGAGCATATCATTCATTTGATTTGTCAATCTGAAGCATTAATGGGCATCATGCATAAGAATTTCCCAGCTGCGGATCCGATCGTAAGTAGTAAACCTGATCTCATTATTTATATCAAAGAGGGATATGGGATTCCCTTTGTTGATTATTACGTCGAAATTACCAAAGAAGTCGATAGCGTCTCCTTCCGCAGGGCTGATTATTTGATTGAAACAGAATTGGATTATCGTTACGCTGTTATTTCCGTAAACAATGAATTGGCTTTAAAGCATGCCTTAATGAATATGTACAGCTCCTATGTGGTTCATCACAAGTGGGGACTGTTAATTCATTCTTCCTGCGTCATGGACAAGGGAAGAGCGTATCTGTTTGCAGGCCATTCAGGTGCTGGTAAATCTACCGCAGCTAAACTGTCAATGCCTCGTAACCTTCTTTCCGATGAAGCAACTGTTGTCAAAATTACGCCAGATAAGGTGACCATCTTTAACTCCCCATTTCGAAGTGAGCTGGACAGAACAACAGGCGCTGAAGAAAATAGTCCGCTAGCCGGGATTTATTTATTGAATCAGGCCGCCGATAATCACATCGTTCCGCTTAGCAAGTCGAGTGGATTCCTTCATCTCATGGATAAAGTGTTTTACTGGTCTCACAGCCCTGAAGAAATCAGGGATATACTTCAATTGTTGCAGCAATTGGTCAACTCGGTCTCGATATGCGAGCTGCATTTTCAAAAAAACGATACATTTTGGGAGTTGATTTCGTAATGACCCAGTACCTTCGGATGAATGATTATGAGTCTATTCAACTGGATATGGAATGGATTATTTTGAACACAGATGAGTATAACTTAACGAAGTTAAACGGAGTGGGCGGATTTTGCTGGTCATTGCTTGGCGCAGCTCAGACGGTAAGTTCCCTTAGCGAAGCAATTCGGAAGGAGTATGAATCTGTCGACGAAACGGTTGAAGAAGATATTGAAGCGTTCTTGAACGATATGATTGGACGCGGCTTGGTTCAATATGCAGTTTCGTAAGGAATTCCTACAGCTTATTACTCATACAATGGAAAAGAGAGGATGGATCGAGCTTCCGGCTCGAGGAACGAGTATGTATCCTTGTATAAAAAAAGGGGATATCTGCCGTTTTGTATCCACGGAGGCTGCAAACATAAAGAAAGGCGATATCATCCTATTTCATACACCTCATGGAAACTTAGTCGCCCATCGTTTTTGCCGATTGGTAACTAGGAATGAGCAGTTGCATTACCTTTGTAAGGGAGATACCAACTTAGCACATGATGAGGCTATTCTACTTGATCAGATGATTGGCAAGATGATCTGGATTAGGCGAAATGAGCGGATCATCCATGTAACGAATCTAGCCGCTTATGTTTGGGGCCAAACCGTCCTCTCATTCCCCATGATATCACTATTGTTAAGAGTATATTTAAATCGAAGAGAAAGCACGCAAGTGTAGACTTTCTGTGGAGTGTCCATATGACAGGAATAATTCGAAGGTACCTACTTGCCGTTAGAGAATACATTACTTTCAAAGACATTAAGAAAACCTACACCTTACTGACTCCATATATGCTGCAGCACTGGAAGGCGTATGCAATTCTCTTTTTCTTGTTATTTGTTGATATCACCCTAACGTTGGCCTATTCGTGGTTCTTTGGAAACCTAACGGACGCTGCTATTCAAAGTAACTTCGTACGTATGAAATGGTTAATTCCCATTGGAGTTAGCTTTGTTATCCTTAGTATTTCTTCGACTTATCTGAATACTGTTTTTGAAACCATTGCAACAAATGCTGTGAAGAGGGATTTTTCCGTACACTTATTTAAACATATATTGCTTTTATCTGGAATGCATGTTTCCAACCACCATTCTGGTGAGCTGATGTCCCATTTTTCTAATGATATTCATAGCATTAATGGTGTTATCGGCAGAAGTCTAATTGATCTTATAAGACTCCCCTTTATCTATCTGGCTGTTTTGATTTATTTGATACAAATTAGTTGGAAATTGGCGCTCATATGCGTACTAGTTGCTCCGATTGCTATGCTATTTAGTGTTATCTTTGGTTTATTACTCCGTAACAATGGCAGATTGATTCATAACCTGATAGGAAATATTAGTACCCTTCTAAATGAAACATTTCATGGTTTGCAAGTCATTCGATCTTTTACCATGGAAAAATCAATATTTGCGAAATATGTTAGTAAAAATCAAGAACTCTATACCCTAGAGTTAAGGAATGCAAAACTGCGTGGATGGTTTTATGTAGGGGGTCACGCTGTTTCTACGATAACTTTTCTTGTAAGCCTCTGCATGGGCTCGTATTACGTCTCATTAGGATTAATATCAGTAGGTTCCTTGCTAATTTTTGTTAACCTGGTTAACCATATGGTTTATCCATTGACAGAGCTCGCAGGACAATGGGCAGGCTTTCAAAGATCATCTTCAGCTATGGAAAGAATATTCAAGATCTTGGAGCAGCCAACCGAATCAACAGATTTACCGTTAGCCGTCCAATCTAAGCCATTAATGAAGTCTATTCAGTTTCAGGACATCACATTTAGCTATGATGGACATAACGACATTTTCAATCATTTAAATTTGCAGATTCCGGCCGGAAAGGTCGTTGCCATAGTCGGTTTGAGCGGGGCAGGGAAAACGACATTATTTAATCTGCTCTTAGCATTTTACAAACCGCAATTAGGTAAGATTTTCATTGATGATCGTTCTAGTGAAGAGTTCGCGCCTTCCGAATTAAGGAGTTTATTTGCCCATGTTTCTCAAGAAACCTTTCTATTTGGCGGTACGATAAGGGAAAACCTCCTATTAGCTCGAGAGGGCATTACGGATGCGGAGATGATGCAGGCTGCCACGATTTCCAACATCCATCCTTACATCATATCTCTTCCTCGTGGCTATGACACTGAAATTGGGGAAAGAGGGATAAGGCTGTCCGGTGGACAAAAACAACGTATGGCTATTGCCCGCGCGGTGTTAAAAAATGCCCCGATCCTCCTGCTGGATGAGGCTACCTCCGCCTTGGACAATGAGACTGAGCATCAAGTAAAAGAAGCTCTATACAGATTAATGGCTGGCCGCACAACTCTTGTCATTGCACATCGATTATCGACTGTTCAAAATGCGGATGTAATCATTGTCATGGACAAAGGGGAAATTGTCCAAACAGGACATCATAGAGATTTACTGCTGGAGAATGGGCTGTATCGCAGTTTAAATCAGAAGGGATTTCAGAAAAGGGGAGAGCTCGTTGATCATCACTTTGATACAAGCGTTATATGATCCAAGAGTCCCCATGCCCCAGGAAATAGAGTTTTTTGAAAAGGCACTCGAGGATATTGAGTTTTTTGATATATCACCGCAGATTTATTGGTTATTAAAGCAGCGGGGGCAATTGGTGCAAATGCCGTCGTTTTTTCAGGAAAGGTTACAACAAAAATATAATGGTGCCTTATATCAAAATGTTTTTATCCGAAGTCAAACGAAAATAGCTTTAGAAAAACTTGAAGAAGCGGGAATTCAAACAATCCCCCTTAAAGGCACTTTCTTTGCTGAAAAGTATTTTGGACACTTAGGAGCTAGATGTACGTCCGATATTGATCTTTTAGTGCATCCTTTTGATCTAGAAAGAGCTATTCATTGTGTGAAATCACTGGGGTATACATTAGAGCAGGAGCGGATCCCATCCCATTTCCATTGGAGCTTCAGTAAAGAAATACCTGATTCACCAATTCCTCTGACAATTGAGTTACATTGGGATTTGATGAAAGAAAAAACATCTGAGTTAAATATGGATGAATTCTGGGAGCAGGCTACAACCATAGGATCATACCGGTATATCAAGGAATTATCGGATTATCACACGTTTTATATGATTTGTTTGCATGGTTGGAGGCATAATTTGTGTTCTATTAAATATTTTTTGGACATCATCCAAATGATACATACCCTGCAGGACAATATTGACTACACCCGTTTACAGAAGGACGCCGCTGCCCACAAAACCCTGAGAAGGATCGTTAGAACACTAGCTATTGTCTACCACCACTTTCCGCATCTAGCAAGCATCAAAGAGCTGCCCATTAAAAAAGGGATCAACCTATGGTGGCAATACAACGCAATAAGAGATCGAAATCATAAGACATATATGCAATATGTAAATTGGGTCTATTATGAATTTTTCGATTTTGATTCGATGAAACATACTTGGGCAGCACTCGTTAATTTCATGTATAGCGTAGGAAATATGAAGTTCACGCATAAGATCAAAAAGATGTAGGAAGTTGTTGACAGCAAAGATAGAAGATGATATTCTGAGGTTGTTCTCGATAAAGAACGACGTGAGAGAATGAAAAAGAATTTCTCACAAGTTCATGCAAGTAAATAGAAGTAAATTAATTGAATAGCAACGTTCTTTAATGAGAACGATGAAGGGCGAGATTCCCTTTTATCATATAGAAATATGGAGGAAACGTATGAGTGCAATAGCCGGAATCTTTCACCTGGACCAAGAGCCTGTGAATGCTGAACATAGCCATAAATTGATGCAAGGATTTGCTAAGTATCCTTCAGACGATGTTCAGACATGGCAGCAGGGGAAAGTTTTCCTAGGTTGTCATGCACAGTGGATTACACCCGAATCGGTCGGTGAACGAAATCCTTATTATGATTCCGAAAGACGGCTGGCCATTACAGCGGACGCGATCATTGATAATCGTGATGAATTGTTTCATCTACTTCAAATAGATCGAGACCAGAAAGTAACAATCAAGGATAGTGAGTTGATTTTACTTGCTTACGTGAAATGGGGATTGGATGCCCCGAAGTATCTAATAGGTGACTTTGCCTTTATGATTTGGGATGAACGTAAGCAATCACTTTTTGGAGCTAGGGACTTTTCGGGAACAAGAACGTTATATTTCCATAAATCTACAGATCGATTTGCCTTTAGCACGATCATTGAACCATTACTTACTTTGCCAGAAATCGCAAAAAAACTTAATGAAAATTGGGTTGCACAATTTCTAGCCATTCCTTTGACAGTTGATGCAATAGATTGCTCAGCTACTGTATATGAGGATATAGAGCAAGTACCGCCATCTCATAGTATATCAGTGATAGATGGAAGGGTAACGTTCTCCAAATACTGCACTTTAGCTGCAGGGGAAACTTTAAAGCTTAAATCAAATGAAGAGTATGAAGAAGCATTTCGTGATGTTTTTCAAAAAGCAGTAACGTCAAGATTACGTACTCATCGGCAGGTAGGTGCACATCTTAGTGGGGGACTTGATTCTGGTTCTGTTGCAAGCTTTGCCGCTAAAGCCCTGCGGAATGAGAATAAATTATTACATACCTACAGTTATATACCTGTTGACGATTTTAAGGATGATTGGACACCCAGGAGTAGATTTGCTGATGAAAGACCTTATATTCGCTCCACGGTTGAACATGTAGGCAATATAAAGGATAACTATTTGGACTTCAAAGGACTTAGCCCACTATCGGAAATTGATAACTGGCTTGAAACGATGGAGATGCCCTATAAATTTTTTGAGAATTCCTTTTGGCTAAAGGGGATCTATGAGAAAGCCCAAGAACAGGGGATCGGTGTCCTTCTAAATGGTCAGAGAGGGAATTGGACCATATCTTGGGGGCCAGCCATAGACTATCAAGCTATTCTAATGAAAAAATTAAAATGGATTCAGCTGTATAAAGAAGTAAAGCATTTTAGTGCGAATATGGGTGTAGGAAGAAAAAGGATTTTATCCTTGGTTGGAAAGAAAGCATTCCCACATTTCATGCGAAATGCTCCCTCCAAGGACAATGAAGTATTTCCAAAGTTAATTAACCCCCAATTTGCCAAAAAGACAAATATTGATGAATTGATAGAGAAGCATGGGTTTAATCGAACAGATTACTCAAGCCAAAGTGCCTATGATATAAGAAAGAATCAGTTCGAACAGCTTTACTATTGGGGTTTAAACGGTACCATAGGAACCAAATTATCATTACGTTATTCCTTATGGGAACGTGACCCAACGAATGATCTAAGAGTTGCTCGCTTCTGCTTGTCTGTGCCAGACGAACAATTTGTTCAAAACGGTGTAGACAGATCTTTAATAAGAAGGGCAACGGTTAACCATTTACCCGATAAGGTTAGATTAAATCAACAATCCAGAGGCGTTCAAGGCGCTGATGGTGTTCACCGGATGGCTCCTTCATGGCCTGCTTTCATTCATGAAATCGAGCAGAATATCAAGGATCCAAGGATGTCAGAATACATGAATATGGAAGAAATTAAGTCGGCGCTTTCCAAAATTAAGGATGCAGCTAAACCTGAGTATGTTTACGAATTTGGGTTTAGAATATTAATGCGCAGCATTATTTTTTCTCGCTTTATAAAAAACTTTAATTGAGAGGGGGTGAGAAAATGCAAAATCAAGCTAAAAAAGAATGGAATATCCCGACTTTAGAAGTACTTGATGTGAAAATGACAATGGCTGGACCAGGAATTGCACATCCGGATGGCGTTCAACCGGACCCGACTGAGGTCGTTCACTACAGCTAATTTAGATTACATAATTCGGTAAGTACCTATTGCCCTTATACTTTTACAGGTATAAGGGCTTTCATTAAATTTATTCATGTCAACATATGGAGTGAAAATAATGATTCAAACAATAAATAAGGTTATATATCGAGCTTTCGGTTTAAATATTAATAGTGAGTTTGAGCTGTCGGAATTAATGATAAGTAACAATGAGAATGAGAGTATAGATGTTGTAATAAACAAAGCAGACTTATCAGAACGATGGAGCCAATTGGCAAAAGCCGACGATATGTATGTGATTAGTAAGAACTTATTTATGTTCCATATCAAAGATACCGCCATTTTTTGCGTGCAAGACGGGGGAATCATAACCGTTTCACCTGTGATTGGTGCAGATGAGGCAAAGATTCGACTATATGTACTTGGTACTTGTATGGGTACGCTATTAATGCAGCGCAGAGTACTTCCTCTGCATGGCAGCGCTATAGCTATTGATGGGAAAGCCTATGCTTTCGTAGGTCATTCCGGAGCAGGGAAATCGACTCTTGCTTCAGCCTTTATTGGCAGAGACTTTCAACTGCTAAGTGATGACGTCATTGCGGTAACGTTCTCTCCAGATCACATGCCGATGGTGATGCCTGCCTATCCACAACAAAAGTTGTGGGAGGAAAGCTTAACGGAATTTGGAATGGAGACAAGCCGCTACCAATCCATATTTGACAGAGAAACAAAGTACCTAGTTCCAGTTTCTGATCATTTCGTAACGAAACCGTTACCTCTAGCAGGAGTATTCGAACTTACTAAAACAGATGGAGATGAAACTGAGATTGTTCCTATGAAAGGCCTGGCGCGGCTGCATGCCCTATATTGCCATACATTCCGGAGTTCTCTGTTAGAAAGATTTGAATTAATGGATTGGCACTTTAAAACATCGATAAGCATCTCGGACCGGATTCGAATGTATCAATTACGCCGGCCGAGCTCTGGGTTTACGGCTCCCCAGCTCATGTCACTGATTCTGAATACTATAAAAATGGAGGAATAAGCATGATGAACTACACCATTCCGTTAAATGTACAAATTGTTCAAGGTGAAGGGAATATTGTTAGTGATATGGACGGAGAAAAAGTAATGCTGAACATTGCCAATGGGAAGTATTACAATCTCGGTCAGATCGGTGGTCATATATGGGAGTTAATAAGTGCTCCTATCTCTGTAGAGGAGTTGGTGACAGCTTTAATGAAAGAATTTGATGTCGAACAAGAAGTGTGTGAAGAACAGACCAAGGTATTCTTAAATCATTTATTAGAAGAAAAGATTATTCATGTCTGTTAAGTTCTCTAGGGGTTCGAGCTAAGAGTCGTAGGAGGATAGTGAAGGCCATGAATAAGTTAAAAGCTTTTTTCACATTAGATATAAAAACTATGTTGTTACTAGTTGAGGCATTGTTCTTCTTAGGATGGGCACGTATTCTTGTCTCTCTGCCATTCTCTAAGGTGGCTCCTACATTAGGAGTTCCCATGCAAGAAACTTCAATTATGGAGTTAGAGAGGAATCGGATTGTACTAAAGCATATCGCAAGTGCTATTGACATTATGAGTAAATATACGTTGTGGGAAAGCAAATGCCTAGTTAAGGCTATAGCCGGCATGAAGATGCTCAAACGACGCAATATCGAGAGTACGTTGTATCTGGGAACCACTAAAGATGAGTTGGCCAAAATGATTGCACACGCATGGCTACGTAGTGGCCATTTTTATGTTACAGGGAAGGAAGGGATGGATCGATTTACGGTTGTTGCAAAGTTCGCCAAACAAATAAATGCCAATAGATAAGGGAGTTAAGCAATGAATAAAGAACTAAGCTTAGATGCAACCGTCTTGCCCAAAGAATTGAATTTAATACTATCGTTCATCAAAAGCGAGAGTGAAGGCAGCTTAAGTTCTTTTGATGCTGACGCTTTTACCGGAATAAATTGGAATTTATTTCTGGAATTGGTTCGACACCATCGGGTAAATCCATACATCTATAAACAAATAAAAAAAATAGAGAAAACCTATATTCCTGACTATGTTTGTGAAGAATTGCGACGCGAGTACCAACAAAATACGTTTCAAATGCTACGATTAAGCGCAGAGATGGAGCAGCTTTGCAGGTTATTTGCAGATCATAAGATCGAAATGCTGAGCTTAAAAGGACCTGCTCTTGCAGTAGACCTTTATGGTGAAATATCCAAGCGAACCTGCAGTGACTTAGATCTACTGATATCTATTGATAACTTAGATAGAGCCCATGATCTCTTAGCAGCACTTGGTTATGTCAAAGATGATTATTTCTCAACCGTAATGAACGACTGGAAATGGAGACATCACCATGTCACCTACACGCATTCTCAGAAAAAAACGAAAATCGAAATACATTGGAAACTAAACCCAGGCCCCTCTTATGAGCCAACTTTTACAGAATTGTGGGAGAGAAGAAAGAAGAGCTCAATAGCCAGCTTTCCCGTGTACATGTTAGGAAATGAGGATTTGTTTATGTTTCTAGCTTCCCACGGTGCGCGCCACGGCTGGTCCAGGCTTCGCTGGCTAATAGATATCGACCGTATCACAAGGCATCAAATAAACTGGGAGAAGCAAATCGCTTGCTTAAAAAAATTTCAAATGGCCCACGTTGGAGGGCAATCTCTAGTCTTAGCCTCTAATTTATTAGCTACTCCATTGACCAAAGAAATGAATACGCTGATCGAGGGGAAACGCCCCGTTCATTTAGCACATGCAGCGTTATTTTATATGAAACAAATGATTCACTTGCACAGAGAGCCTCTACCTGAGGATGTAGCAAGGTATCATAAACGTCACTTATTTTCCTTAATGTCTAATCAGTTAAAAGTGTTACATATATTAAGCTTCCTGCATCCTTACCCCATGGATGTAGAGTTACTACCCTTACCAAAGAACCTCCATTTCTTATATTTTCCGTTAAGGCCTTTCATGTGGCTTTGGCGGAAAACTAGGAGGCACTCATGGTCATAGGAGGAATTTAAATGGAGCAAGTTCTGCACTTTACTAAAAAGCTATATGCTTTCTCTGGAAAAATATTGATTATTAACACTCTTGGCATGGTATTTATTAGTTTAATTGAAGGTGTAGGCGTTCTTTTATTACTTCCAATCCTTAATGTGAGCGGCATTGCTAATGTTGAGACAGGAATTCCACTTGTTTCGATGATGATTAAGTATCTTCAAGACTTACCAAAGGCTCTAAGCTTACCGTTAGTTCTATGTTTATTCGTTTTTTTAGTAATAGGTCAAAACTGGTTGCTGCGAACTTTAACGATTCGAGATACCATTATTCAACAGAAATTCGTTCGACACTTACGACTGGAAACCTATACGAATTTGCTGCAGTCAAATTGGAGTTTTTTCGTAAACCATAGAAAATCAGATCTCATTAATTTATTAACTTCCGAACTAACAAGAGTGGGGTTTGGAACAACCTTAGTGCTGCAATTAGTAGCCTCTCTGATTTTCACTTTAATCCAGATAGGTATAGCATTCTGGCTATCCCCAGTCATGACAATCTTTGTGTTAACGTTTGGAGTCATTCTAACCTTATTTTCTCGTAAATTTATTAAAAGAGCGAAATCACTTGGCGGCCAAACTTCACAGTTATCCCAAAACTTTCTTGCAGGTATATCCGATCAAATGGCCGGCATGAAAGATATTAAAAGTAATTCATTGGAAGAATCTTGGCTGCGTTGGTATCGATCGTTAACACAAAATTTAGTGAACGAACAAGTCGAATACATCAAGCTAAGGTCATCTTCCCAACTTTTTTATAAAGTTGCTTCTTCGGTATTAATTGCTGTTTTTGTTTATCTTTCCGTCACCATCTTTCAGACCAAAGTGGAGCAACTGTTACTAATCTTCGTTATATTTTCCCGATTGTGGCCTCGCTTTACAGGCATACAGTCGAACATGGAGCAAATCGCTTCAACCATTCCTGCCTTTAAGGCAATCATCAAATTGCAGCAAGAATGTGTGCGTCTGAAGGAATTTTATATGGAGAACAAACCAGAGAACAAGACCTTTCAACCGATTGAAATTAAAACGCACATTGAGTGTAGGAACGTATCCTTTCGTTACAATCAAAATGAACAGACCTATGCGCTTAAAGACATTAATATCTATATACCGTCTAGGAAGATGACAGCTATAGTGGGTCGTTCTGGAGCAGGGAAAAGTACATTAATTGATGTTATTATGGGTCTTATTGAACCCCAAACAGGTCAGATTTGCATTGATGGGCAGCCAATTTCAAACGAAAAGGTATATGCACTAAGGCAATCCATTAGCTATGTCCCTCAAGATCCATTTCTTTTCAATGGAAGTATAAAAGATAATCTTCTGATGATTGATCCTAACGCAACCGAGGAACAAATCTGGGAAGCCCTAGAGTTTGCCGCATCCGCGGAATTCGTTAGCAAGCTGCCTGAGGGTCTCGACACATTGATTGGTGATAGAGGAATCCGGTTATCTGGTGGAGAACGGCAGCGTCTAGTGTTGGCCCGAGCCATATTGCGTAAACCATCTATCCTTATATTGGATGAGGCGACGAGCGCATTAGATAGGGAGAATGAAGCGAAAATTCAAGAAGCGTTGGAGCGATTGCAGGGTAGGTTGACCATGATCGTCATTGCCCATCGCATGTCGACCATTCGCAAGGCTGATCAAGTCATTGTCATCGATCAAGGGCAGATTATTCAAAAGGGAGAATATGACCAGCTAGCTGAAGAGCGCGAGGGACTATTTTCAAACTTATTAGGTAATCAAATAGGTGCTGTAAATTCATAGTTTCTGAAGCTGGCGTGGTGTAAAAGGATATTGATTGTGTAAATGTTCTCTATCGAAGCACATTCACATTGACATGTTCTTTATAAAGAACTATTATTAAGGATAGATAGATGTTCTTAATAAAGAATTTTGAATTTATTTGAGATGTGCGTCATCGGGCGAGGGAGATCATGAAATGAAAATTCCTAAGATCATTCACTATTGCTGGTTTGGCGGGAAAGAAAAGCCCGACATCGTGAAGCGATGTATAGCAAGCTGGCATAACCATCTAACTGGCTATCAATTCATAGAGTGGAATGAAAACAACTTTGATACCAGTAGTAATTCATATGTAAAAGAGGCCTACGAAGCAGGCAAATTTGCGTTCGTTAGCGATTATGCGAGAGTGTACGCTCTATACCACTATGGTGGTATTTATTTAGACACCGATGTGGAAGTGTTCAAATCCTTTGACGACCTGTTGCATCACGAGTCATTCTGGGGATTTGAACAAGAGAACTATATCGCGACAAGTACAATCGGAGCCGCGAAAGAAAATAAGCTGATTCAAGTATTTATGGATTCTTATCACAGTAAAAATTTCAACCGTCCTGACGGCAGCTTCGACACGTTAACCAATGTAGCGATCATAACGAAGATACTAGGAGACTGGGGGGTTACTCCCAATGGCAGCTATCAAGACATAAAAGGTGTTGGAACATTTTATCCGCAAACATACTTCTCCCCTTATGACTACATTAACTGTAGGACATTTATTTCGGAAAACACGTACGCCATGCATCACTTCTATAAGAGCTGGTTGTCACCCAGGGCGAGATTGAAGAGTCGAATGAAGGTGCTTGCGTCTAAAGTGATTGGCGGAAACAATATCGCAAGGATAAGGGAAGTTCTTAGGAGGATACAATGAAGAACATATTGATTGCCTCCTATGATATGGAAGTGGGGGGAGTAGAGAGAAGTCTGGTTAGCATGCTTGATCACTTCGATTATAAAGAACACGCGATTGATCTAATGCTATATAAACATCAAGGTGAATTTATGAATTTAATTAACCATAAAACCAATTTATTAGGCGAAATTCCCCAGTACACCACATTTAGAAAATCAATTGCAAAGACCTTCCAAGATAGACAATATACAATCGGTTTATCGAGAATCTTATCCAAGATACACGCGGAAATGTTTGGTCGAATAAGAAGAGTAGCCGAGCCGGGATACTACCAAATGCAATTGATGTGGAAATATGCGTTACCTTATTTGCCTCAGATTGAGAAAGAGTATGACGCGGCAATTAGTTATTTATGGCCTCATTATTTTATAGCCCATAAGATTAAGGCGAAGAAGAAAATAGCCTGGATTCATACTGATTACTCTAATGTGGAAACCAACGTGAAGATGGACCTGGAAATGTGGAGAAAGTTTGATCATATCGTAGCTGTCTCGGACGCATGTAAGGATTCCTTTTTATCCAAGTATGGGGAATTGGAAAGCAAGGTTGTCGTTATTGAGAACATTACCTCCCCGGATTTTATTAGAAACATGGCTAATAAAGAAGCAGCTGCTCCCATGGTGAATGATGACAGATTCAAATTGGTGACAGTTGCGAGATTATCTCATGCTAAAGGGATCGACAATGCAGTTAAGGCTTTACGGGTTTTAAATGATAAAGGCTATAGGGATATCGTATGGTACATAGTTGGATACGGTGGGGATGAGGCTGCTATCAAGGAGCTAATTGCAAGTAATGACTTAAACGATCAATTCATCTTATTAGGTAAGAAAATAAATCCATATCCTTACATCAAAGCGTGTGACCTGTATGTACAACCGTCAAGGTACGAAGGCAAGGCTGTTACTGTAACCGAAGCGAAAATTTTAGGTAAGCCTATATTAATCACGAACTATGCTACCGCAAAGAGTCAAGTGGAAGATGGATATGATGGGGTCATCTCGGAGCTGTCGATCGAAGGGATTGTTGACGGTATAGAAAAATTATACAAGGATGTTGAACTAAGAAAAGAGCTCTCTACGAATTGCGAGAGTACTGACTATAGTAATAGCTATGAATTAGAGAAGTTATATAGGTTGAATGGATGAGAGATTGAAGTATTAACCGGATCACGGAGGTAGGAATGTTTCCGAAAGTAAGTGTTATTGTACCGGTATACAACTGTGAAAAATTCATTTCCAAATGTTTAGATAGCATCATACATCAAACTTATTCGAACTTAGAAATTGTTATTGTAAATGACGGATCTACTGATCGAAGTGAAGAGATAGTAAATGAATTTATGGAAAAAGATGCCCGGATCGTCTACTATTACCAGGATAATAGCGGACCATCTGATGCAAGAAATCATGGAATCAACAAATCAACTGGTGAGTATTTAGCATTTATCGACTCTGATGATACGGTTGATAGGTATTACATCGAGTATCTGATTAGTAGAATGCTTACTACTGGAGTGGATTTAGTGTGTTGTGGATATAAGGATATCTCGGTATATGGAATACTAAATTGTACGGATTTTAATTTTGAAATAAGCAATTCGCAGCACGATTTTATTGATTTAGTTTGTAAAGGTACGGGCGGAGTTTTATGGAGTAAATTATTCAAAAAAGAAATAATCATAAAACATAATATGAAGATGGATAAAGATATTTTTATGTCTGAGGATTTAATATTTGTTCTACAATATGCACTTCATTGCAAGTCTTTTGCTGCTATAGAAGGGCATTTGTATTATTATAATAGACTTAATCAAAATAGTATAAGCTCAAATATTTCAATTGACTATATACAAAACTATATTGCTGTTTGTAAGCATCTGGAAAATATATTTTACTTAGCTAATCTGAATGAAAATAAAACAAACGAAGTAATTACAAAGAGAATTCAGGATATGGTTATTAACTTAGTGCAGCAGCAGAGTATAAATATAAAAGTTATAGGAATGAAACATGCAATCTGCAATGTGGAAAAAATTATATCCATACAGTATGTTGAGCGATATTTGGATAATTTTTCATCAAATAGAATTTTATATAAGCCTTACGTATTTCTTGTGAAGAATAAATTTGTAAAGCCAGGTATTGTTTATGGAGTTTGTCTAAATACATTAAGGGGATTAACAATGAAATTTTCAAAGAGAAAGATTAATAATAAAACATGATACAAAAATATATGTCCATATAAAAAACATTTTAAAAAAAGAGTGGTGATATTGAAATGAAAAAAGTATTTGTAGATGTTTACATGGCATTTAATTTAGGGGATGACTTGTTTTTAGATATTCTTGCAAGAAAATATCCAAACTGTGAATTTACACTTAATTATCTAGGTAATAATTATGACGAATTCATCTCTCAATATCAAAATATGAAGAGAAGAAAATACACAATTTTTAATAAAATTGAGCAGCGGCTAAAAATTTTCGATCATATAAATAATTTCGAAAAAATAGCGGAAGATCATGATGCATTAGTATTTATTGGCGGTTCCATTTTTAGAGAAGAGGATTATCATCACTCTTTATATCAAGAAAGAATGAAACTTGTTATGGAATTTAAAAGGAGAGATAAATCAGTTATTATAATAGGTGCCAATTTTGGACCTTTTAAGACAGAAAAATTTCATAATGATTATAAAGAACTATTTAAACAATGTGATGATGTTTGTTTTAGAGATTTATATTCATACGAATTATTTAAGAATCTGTCACAAGTCAGATATGCACCGGATATCGTTTTTCAAATGAATGTAGATGAATATAAAGCAGTATCTTCTAAAAAAAGAGTTGGATTTTCAATAATAGACGTTAGACATAAAAATGGGTTATCAAATTATTATGACGCATATATAACTAACACAATTAAATCAATCGAATTATTTGCAAAAAGAGGGTATGAGTGTTACCTAATGTCCTTTTGTGAACGGGAGGGTGACTTACAAGTAATAAAATCTATTGAATCATATCTTTCTCCAGATACATTAAAAAATGTATTTATATACAACTATAATGGTGATTTAAAAGAGGCAATAAATCTAATTGCGACATATGAGTTGCTTGTTGCTGCAAGATTCCATGCTAACATAATTGCTCTACTGCTGGGTATCGGTGTTATGCCAATAATATATAGTAAGAAAACTACTGATATGCTTACTGATATAAATCTTAATAATATTCTAATAAAAATGGAAGAGCTTCACTTGCAATGCGATGAAAATACCATTAATAAATCTTTTGATAACAAAGCAAATCTAACCTCAATCTCACATGACTCTAAAGATCACTTTGAAAAAATAAGCAAGCTTTTAAAAGTGTAAAATCGATACTGCTGTATCTTCTCAGGACATATGGATGGATGTTAAATATGAAAGGTAGCTGCAAGTATGAAAAGTCAACTTAAAGCTGGTGCAGTTTTATCGTATATAGCGCTATTTATTAGTAGTGCTATATCATTATTATATACTCCAATAATGTTGAATCTTCTTGGTCAATCAGAGTATGGGTTATATAGTTTAGCTACCACAGCTGCAGGATTTGTTGGGGTGTTAAATTTTGGATTAGGTAATGCCGTTATTAGGTACACAGCAAAATATAAGACTCTTAAAGACGAAGAAGGTTGCTCTCGTTTATATGGGATGTTTAGTATAATGTACGGTATATTAGGAATCATAGCATTAGCATCAGGTATAATATTAACACTAAATTCGCAACAAATATTCTCTAACTCATTAAGTATTGATGAGGTTGATAAACTAATTGTCTTAATGTGGATAATGGTAATAAACATATCTATAGGGATAGGGTTAGGTTTATTCAGTGTTATCATATTAGCGCATGAAAAATTTATATTTCAAAAAGTGATAACTATAGCGAGTCTAATTGTAAACCCTCTCATTATGTTGCCTCTTCTAATTATGGGATATGGGTCTATTTCTGTGGCAATTGTAACTACTACAATTAATTTTATAACAATTTTAATCAATATATATTATTGTTTTAGAGTGCTCCGAATAAAAATTTTATTTAAGAAATTAAAACCAGATATATTAAAAGAAATCATCGTATTCTCATCCTATATATTTTTAAATTTAATTATAGATAAAATATATTGGTCAAAAGATCCATTTATACTAGGTATATATAGCGGTACAGCAGCAATTTCAATATATACAATTGGAGTATCTTTTACTGGATATTTTTCAGGTTTCTCTGCAGCTATCTCCAATGTTTTTTTAAGTAAAGTTACAGGGCTGGTTACCAATGAGGTCTCAGATAAAGAATTATCAGATTTATTTATTAGGATAGGGAGAGTTCAATATATTATTTTATCATTTGCTCTAAGTGGATTCGTTGTATTTGGACAAGAATTTATTATTTTATGGGTAGGTAAGGCATATAGAACTTCATTTATAATAGCCATTATAATTCTTGTTCCTATGATAATATCCTTAACACAGAGCATGGGAATAATCATTCTTCAAGCGAAAAATATGCATAAATTTAGATCAATAGTTTATTTAGCTATAGCTATAGCTAATGTACTTCTAAGCGTTATATTAGTTCAAAAGTGGGGGGCAATAGGATGTGCTATTGCAACTGCTGCAGCATTCACTACAGGTAATATAATAATTATGAACATTTATTATTGGAAGAAGTTGAAAATATCCATTCCTACATTCTGGAAAAATATCTTATATATGAGTTCACCGCTTCTTGTAAGCTTATTGTTTGGAATAACATTAAATAAATTAGTACTTACAGAAAGCTGGGCTTTTTTTACTATTAAGATTATTGTATTTTCCGTCGTATATTCTATATTGATATGGTTTGCTGGAATGAACAGTTATGAAAAAGATCTGTTTCTGGTGCCACTTAAAAATATAATACATAGATTTTCAAAAGGGAAATTATACAAAGTAAGTTAATCTTCACTAATTTTACATTCGAAATTATTCTTAATAAAAAACATATCGGCGAAGAAAAGGAGGGCGCTTATGTGGACTAATTTCCGGAAAATTGATTCTTTACTCGGAGGTAAGGTATCTATATATTTAGATTTTATACGCGGAATAGCTGCTATTTTAGTATTGATGGAACATTTAAGTCCTATGATATTTGCCTTTGCTAATGAGGGACCAATTATTAAAATGTTGTATATTTTTAATTTATTAGGTGGTGTTTCCGTAAGAATATTCTTTATTTTAAGCGGTCTTTTTATCTCAAGAAGTATATTGAAGGCAATAGATACAAGAAGTTGGTCTTGGGGCTCATACTTAATAAATCGTTTTTGTAGATTGTATGTTGTGCTGGTCCCTGCCTTAATACTTACATTTATCTTAGATTGGTTAGGGTCAATATTATGGGGAACACCATATGGAAATACAAAGGACGGACTACTAACTTTTGTTGGAAATCTATTTTTCTTACAGGAGATATTTGTTGAACCTTTTGGGACGAATCATCCACTATGGAGTCTAAGTTGTGAGTTTTGGTACTACATTCTTTTTCCATTGTTATTATTAATGGTAAAAAGAGGGGCAAAAAAATCAACCAGAATCATTTTACTGGGTTTATCATCCTTAATATTCATAATGATAGGTATAAGAATAGGTTTTTACTTTTTTATTTGGTTAATGGGTACGCTTATTCTCTTTCTGCCAATTATTACACCTTTAAAAAATAGATTGGTACTAGTCACATCATTCTTGATTTTCTGCTTAGCCTCGTTAATAAGACCTTTGGTGTTAACCGGTAAGATTTTAGAAGACAAAGGTAATATAATGCCCTATGTAGATATTTTTATCGGGTTGGCATTTGTTTTGTTTACTTATGTCTTACTAAATTTTCATTCTAGTGATAGAAACACCAGCTTTGAACAGAGTAAAACGCTATTTGCAAGAATATCCAGATTGTTAGCTAACTTTGCTTTTAGTCTTTATCTTATTCATCAACCAATTTTAAATTTTGTACAAGGATGGGCCAAAACAAAGGGTTTTTCTGGTTTAAAACCAAGTATTCTATCATTTACAATAGAAGGAATATTGGTGTTAACAATGCTTGGAATTGCATGGTTATTCTCAATGGTTACTGAGGCCAGGACCCAAAAATTACGAGGGTATATCATTAAAAATATAAAACGAAAATCAGCTACAAGTTTGCAAAAAGGGGGGGTCCGTATTGGTTAACTCGACTCGTTTAGATTTATCAACGATAAGATACGTAGTAGAGGTAAAGTATGAGTAGAATGTATAGTAATTTCTCAAAGGCCAATGATTTATTAGACGGGAAAGTATCTAATTATTTGGATTTCGTGCGAGGATTTGCTGCAATTTTAGTAGTGATGGAACATCTAGGATCGCGATTATTTGTAGGGTATGGATATTTACAAAGTCCTGGCGCCTTCGTTAAACTGCTTTATCTTCTTAACTTACTAGGGGGGCCAGCAGTTATAGTATTTTTTGTTCTTAGTGGCTTATTCATTTCTAGAACTGTCCTGAAAGCAATCTTTGACAATAGATGGTCTTGGAAATCATACCTTGTAAACCGATTATCTAGATTATACGTTGTATTAATACCAGCTTTATTTTTAACATTTATTGCAGATAAATTGGCTAGCCTTTTTTTGAATTATCAAAGATATGTTGACGATTATACCAATATCAAAGAATTTATTGGGAATCTGTTTTATCTTCAGACTATTTTTGTGGGGAATTATGGGTCAAACGGGCCATTATGGAGTCTAAGTTATGAGTTTTGGTATTATATGATGTTTCCTGTATTAATTTTGCTACTTCGAAATCAGAAGAAAGCTTTGAAAATTATATACCTTTTCATTGTTCTCGGTATTTTGTTTATGGTTGGGCAACGTATAAGTTCGTATTTCTTAATATGGTTGTTGGGAATGTTCGTTCTCTTTTTGCCGACTATTCCTCTAGTAAAGAGTAAAATCATTATGTCCATTTCATTGTTACTTGTATGTTTGGCAATGCTTTTGAGACCTCTTGTGAATAATGGAAGACTTTTTATTGTCCATCATACTAACAACTTGTTTTTTGTAGATTTATTTATAGGGTTATCGTTGGGATTTCTTATTTACATATTGATGCACGCTAATGCAAACAAAACTAAGAGCGAAAGAAACAATAAATGGTTTGAAAAAACATCAAGTTTATTAGCTAGTTTTTCATTTAGTCTTTATTTAATTCACTATCCCATTATTAATCTTGTATATTACTGGGGAGCTAAAAATGGTTTTACCGGACTCCAACCTAACATAAAGTCTGTCTTAATCGAAAT
Organism: Paenibacillus germinis; assembly: GCF_013141785.1. Taxonomy (NCBI): domain Bacteria; kingdom Bacillati; phylum Bacillota; class Bacilli; order Caryophanales; family Paenibacillaceae; genus Paenibacillus; species Paenibacillus germinis. The sequence goes on along the minus strand of NZ_WHOC01000094.1, from coordinate 67,017 downwards.
ATTAATCGTAGTCTTGATGTGTATGATTGCTTTTCTATTCTCAAGAATAACAGAAGCACGAACTAATGTTGCAAGAACATTTATGATGAGCAGCATTGAAAGGTTTAATAGCCGTAATCGTAAGACAAAAGAAATTAGCATGGAAAGCAATCTATCTAAATAAAAATAATCTAACATTGGTAATATCCCCTTTAAGTAGACACTCAGAAAAAACCTTATGGTACCATAAGGAACGAGTGTAACTTGGAGGGGATATTTTTTTATGGCTAAAAAAGGACAGACATTTAATCATAATACAGAGGAATTGCCAACTAGGTCGTTATCATCGAATGTAGCCATGAACGTTAATCTTGACAATGGCGTAGTGTGGGTTCCTAGACAAATAATAACGTGGAAGCAAGTTGGTGTCCCTGTAATTTTAATACAATATGGTTTAATACAAACATGACGACTTCCCAATTTATAAACGAAATTCCCTTCTCTTTCTCTCTTTGTTCTTTGTAAAGAATGTGGTATTCTTGATAAAGAAGTATAAATAAGGGAGGAATTTCAATGAGTAAGGTAAGCGTAGTCGTTCCTATTTATAATGCGGGTAAAAAACTTGATAAATGCATCAAGTCAATTCTTAACCAAACATTTTCAGATTTTGAATTAATATTAGTAAATGACGGATCTACTGATAATATCAGTTTGGAAATATGCAATAAATACGAAAAACAAGATGTTCGTATTATTATAATAAATCAAAATAATAAAGGTAGTATTGCCACAAGAAAAAAAGGAATTGAAGTTTCGACCTCTGAGTATGTAATGTTTGTTGATGCTGATGACTGGATTGATTCAAAGACCATACAAGTACTTTATAATGGGACTACTCAAAACAATGCAGATATTACGATATGCAACATTTGTAAAGTATTGGGTCAAAATGGTCTCATAAAGAAAGTTACGAAAAGTTGGTATTTTGATGGCAATAAACTTTATGAAGAAGATGAAATTAAAAGAGACTTAGCTTCTGCTTACTTTCATGGTCATCCATTTCCATCTTCATTATGTGCAAAATTATTTAAACGAGATCTTCTTTTATATTCGGGTAAGTATCTTGAAAATATTAAATTTCTCGGTGATGACCTTTTCTATAATTTGGAAATGTTGCTTAAAGCAAAAAGAATAAAAATGATCAATGAACCACTATATTTTTACAGACATGGTGGTTTTACAAGCAGATTCCAACCGTACTTATTCGACGATATGATTAATGGCTATCAGATTCAAAAACAAGTAATTGAAGAGTATTATCAGGACACTAAAGAAAAACATCATAACGGAATAAGTTTTATGCTCCTAAATACCTTTAAAACATGTTTACAAAATTTATTTAATAGTGAACTTAATTCATCTGAGATAAGGGCGATATTAAAAAACTGCGTATCAGATGAGTCATTGCAAGAATGTATTTTGAATGTAGGAGCATTGCGACATTTTCCAGAATATTTCATGAATGCCATTAAAAATCAAGACGTTGAGTATTTGTATTATCTAGGTGAGAGATTGCATATAAAAAATAAGCCCAGAAAATGTGTTCTGAATTTACTATCAAGAATATCTTAATAATAAAACTACAATTTCATAGGAAATGCAAAGATCAAGAGACTGAGTTTAGCTCATCACCGTATCCCTGCCAGCTTAACGAACGTGTGTTTGTTGTATAATATACTCAAATATATGTTCGTATGTGAAGGAGAACAATGAAAAAACCTGAAATTATCATGCTGATTGATATGCGGCCATAATGTTACAACGGTAATTGACTACAAACACCCTTTCCTCCTCCTTGGGTGAATGCAGTCTTTTTATTTGTATATAAAGTAAAAATAATACTTGTTCCATGTAAAACATATAATCGAAACGTCATAGGTAATGTTTCAACAATATTAAAGATTATCTACTTTATAATCCATTTTATGACTTCTTTCGGTATTTTTCCCTTTTTTTAGTGTACAATGTTACATGAATATAAATAACTCCTTAAGGATGGTAATAAAATGACTACGAAAGCAATCGGTATACTAATGTTTTTCATAATTTCTATTCAATCTTTACATGTCGGGGCAGTTTCCTCAGAAGAGGCTTCAACACAAACAGTAGCACCTTCAACATACACCTTAGAGCTTTCCCGCTGGAATGTCTCTAGTGACGGAACACATCCAATCGAAACCACAAATGGAATAAACAATGCACTGAAATGGGCACATGATCAAGGATATCGAATCTTTAAAGTACCGACTGGCAAATATTTAATTAGTAAAGGAAATAGTCCAGCAGATCCACAAGCACAGATAAATATGGTAAGTGATATGACATTTTTACTTGATGATTTAACAATTATTCAAAAAGAAACTAATGGGTTTGAGGGATATCGTACAATTTACGTAGGCTATGGGGTGAATAATGTAACTCTGAAAGGTGGAACTTACCATGGGGATAAACAGTCACATAATTTCAGTGGGAAAGACCAATCTTATAGCACTGGAACCCATGAATTCGGCAGCGGAATATCCTCAGAGGGTGCATACAATTTAACGATAGATGGTGTTAAAACAGTAAATTTTACTGGAGATGGCATTTCAATTAGCGGCTCTAGCGTTGTAATCGCTGGCTTCTATGGTAAGAGCTACGTTTATGGAGATATAGATCATAATGGGAACTTTATTAATTCCACATCAAAAATTAGAAGTAAGGTTGCCCTAGACTTTACAAGCCCAAAATATAAAGGAAGAAAATATTTTGCTTTTGAGCAGCCACAAGGTGTTAATAGTAATAAATATGATGTTTATTTCTATAGTAACGGTAAATATTTGTCTTCAGTTAAACAAGTCAGATATGGAGCTGACCTAGTTCAAATCCCAGTAGGTGCTGATACATTTTACCCTGTGTTTAGTTCTAATGACCTTAATAATTTTTTTGTTATTCTTTTTAGCAATGATGTATCTAGGAACATAGTAATTAAAAACTCGGAATCCGCGTTCAACAGAAGGCTAGGAATTTCACTTGTCGGAGTAGATGGAATCGAAATTAGCAATAGTAAGTTTCATGATATCAAAGGGACTGCTCCCCAATATGGAATTGACGCAGAAGCGGAAGGGTTTTTCCCCAATAGTAATCTTATTATAAAAAATAATCACTTTTACAATAATACAGGTGGAGATATAGTTTTTGCTGATGGGAACACTTCTTCAATTACTGATAATTTATTTGAGAGTAGTATAGGTTTGTACATTTGGAAAGGGTTCCCCAATACTACTATTACATACAATACATTTAATAATGGTGGCCTTACTATGGGTGGAACAGGAGTTGCAGATCAAAACAAATTCAATAACTCGCAAGTAAATCTGAGTGCATCAAGTAACACGTTAACAAATGCGAGTCTAGTTAATAGCACTTTAAATTTGAACAACACTGACCCATTCGGGTCAAAAGTAGAGAATATTACGATTACCAACACCAACAAAACTTCTCTCACGTCTTTGAACGTTGGCAAAAATCCTGTTCACCTCTCAAATATCACAATAAAAGGATTGACAAAACTCTCGGCACTTGGAGGCAAAGGAACGGATCAAAATATATATGATAATTTAATTGTTCAAGATTATAATGCTATCAATGGAACGGGATTCCCCGCAGGAACATATAATAATTGCAAATTTTCATCCACAACAACTGAATCTGCTGGGTTGGTTATTAATCAATCAGGTAAGTATACTTTTAACAATTGTGCTTTTAATGCTTTAGGTAAGATATTTACAATAAATAATATGTCTGGAGAAGCAGATATCAACTTTAACAATTCTAACTTTACTATTTCAAAAGATGTTGGATACGCAGCTGCAATTTATATCCAAGGAGCAAAACAGTTATCATTTCTAAACAGCACCTTCACTGCTAATAATCTTACACTTAAAAGTACACCATTTATCAAAGTAGGATCAATTGCAGGCTCAACCAAACCAGTCCAAGTTAAATCCTTTACAATCAAAAATAGCACAATAAAAACAAATAAAGATTTAGACGGAATTCACTCCATTGACGCAGGAACAGGTGCACCTGCCTATACGATTTCCAACAATAATTTCGTTGTAGCAAAATTAAAGTTAAAGGCAAACGATATTAAAATAGATAATGAAGAATTAACGCAGTAACCTTTTATTTTCATGTAAATGACAATTGGGAAGCAAAGTTGGTTATCTTCCCTTCCCCTTTCGTTCTTTCAAATGAACATTTATTCTGATATATATTTATCATCCTGTGATTAATCCAAATGCATTAAATATTGCTAATACATCAGTATACTCCCATATCACACTACCATCCTTAGCCGTGCCGCTTATATGGTTTGGCGGAGTTGCACTAGTGGTCCCAGCGGTTATGCATTTGTAAACCTTCCCATTCATATTCACCATGGTATTCAGTGTATATGTCCTATTTGCTACCCATGGATTATTATTGGCTGTGCCAGATGTAGTGCAAACCCATCCAACATATCCTCCCGGAACCGGTGTAGAATTATATATTAGTTGGCCAACATTATAAGCTCCAAATGTAGGTGCAGATGATGCTAGTGCTGCTAGTAAGGTATTCCCCAAAATATTTTTTTCTAATTGTGTATTCACATTGTTACTAAAGATAATATTGGAGTTAATTTTATTATTGTTTTGCGCCACTATCGTTGTCTTCGGTGTGGCTAAAGCTGTTCCTCCTTTTCTATATGCCCCCTCTATGACTATTGTCCCAGTTGTATTTATTCCTGCATTATTAGAAGTAACAATGGTGTTATTGGAGAAAAGTAAATGATTCTCAGTAAATACTCTCATTGTAAATAAGGAGCCTAATGATGATCCTGTTCCGAATACCTGAAGATTATTATCTAGAATTCCCAGTCTAGGGATAGAGAGGAATGAGACTCCAGGACTTCTAGCTTCGTGAGTATAAACGGTATAAGGAACATCCCAAATAATTTTATTATTTCTAAATATATGAGTAGTATATCCTGTATCCTTCGCTAATTTTTCTGTTCCATTGATGTCTCCACCATCAAACCTAAATGATTGATTTTTAAATAGTGAGTGTTCTACATGCATTGAATCAGATACCATCATACGACTATAGTTAACAATTGTCCCTGTGTGGATAAACGCACAATTTTCTATATATAAATTCTTAGTTCCAATATAGTGCCCTCCTGGTGTTTGATCGGTAATGAATTTCACATTGGAGAATATAGCGTTTTCAGTTGCGCTGTAGCTAGCAAAAGCCAAGCCTTTTGCTCTTCTAATATCAAATGTCGAATTGCGAATTTCAATGTTTTTGCTCAAGAAACTGAATACTACATCTTTATCAGGATCATCGAAAGTAAGCTTACAATGGTAAACCTTTACTGTTTCTCCACTTAAGGTTAAGCTGCATTTAGAGAATACACAGTTTTCGAATGTAGTGTTACCAACAGTAATTGCACAGTTCGAACCAAATATTGAATCATTTCTAAATGTACAAAATGTCCCGTCTGTCTCAACCCCACTTGTTATGGACCTGCCGGTTATAGCACCATAATACATATTATTAAGGGAGAAATAATCGTCTCCGCTTCCTCCAAAATTGACGGCACCTCTGAATGTATTATTTTCTAGTTGTACCCCCCTTGTGCTAACACAGATGAAAGCTCCGGCTCTATTATCGTAGAAATTACAATTTCTAACTGTTATCTTTTGGTTAGTCATATATCCATCTTCAATAGCCATTCCAAAACCGGGATTACATCCTGTCGAAATAGACATCGGATTGCTATTATTGTAAATTTCACAGTTGTCATAGGTGATGAATCTGCCTCCATTGACGGAAGCTCCAAGCCTTCTATTCTTATGAGATTTACAATTCATATATGTGATATGTTGCGGAATTTTCGCACACAGAACATAGTGCAAGTTGCCGTTCATCAGATCAAAGTTTTGTAGAAAAGAGAATCTCACCTGAGTAGTACCCGTTGGCAATGAATCCAGGTAAATAAACTCGTAAGACCTTGTATTTCTATAACCTAAATAGGTGCCTGTTGCATTGTAAAAGTGTACTTTAATTACTGTTTTATTTAGATTGCACCCAGTACCATATCCACCATAGCCATCCCCTGAATAATAAAAGTAGCCAACGGATTTAACTAAATTGCTGGAAACGTCAAAGTATCTAGTAACTGTCGTATAATTGGTTTTTGAACTATCTAAGTTTCCTTGACTGCTAATGTCTCCTTTTGAGAAATGAGCTGGGTGCTGGACTCCTCCTAACGCAGAAAAATCCATAAACGTTGTAAATCCATCACCAGTACACTCGTATACTTCACAATTTTTGATTAGGACGCTATAACATGAATTTTTACAATGAATACCGTGACCCCCTTCATGAGTATTACCGCTAGAGTAGTCATGTGTTTCGCGGTCACCTTTTATTTTAACACCTTCGATAATAACATTAGAGATACTGTCAATAGTTATCACTGAGTAACCTTGGAAACTATTCGATTCTTTTATTAATACACAGTCGTAAAACATATAATGTGTGTTGCTGAAGAGCTTTACAGAGGAATTTTTATCAATGAGGTAGTTACCCTTTGGCAGCGTAACTATTTGATAATTGTTATCTCGTGCCCATTGAAAGGCATTATTCAGACCTTGTGTAGTATTAATAGCATTTGTTTCATTATTTTGTATTCCCCACCGTTCTAGCTCAACCAAATAGGTAACAGTTGTCATTTGAAACCATCTCCCTTTATCAGCTATTGTTTCTATTAGTATATGAGTTTAAGATCTGGTTACTTGGGTGTATGAATAGGGCAATAGATACAAATATAATGAGCGACTAGGAAAATTAATTTATGTTGACACGTTCTTTATAAAGAACTACAATAAAATTAACTATTTGGGACCTGAGAATAGTAATTTTTTTACTCAAATTGTTCTTTATAAAGAATTATTATGCATAAAGTGTTCTTTATAATAGGAGTATTGCCAATATTTCCAGCTTCGTTCTTTATGAAGAACGATATATTGGGTTCCTAAATACCCTTCGGTGATGCCTCCTTACCGTTATCAATGGAAGCACTCGGCCATGCTGTGGGTTGAATCGACCTTAGACGCGAGTCGTCAAAAGTGTGGTGCGAGGAAGGGTTAGATGCCCTAGTAAGGATTAAAGGATTTAATTATATGGTCTTTCACCAAAGGCCTTATACTTAAGAACTTTAATGAGAGGGTGGATTTATTTGTCATACCGACAAAGGTTATCGCTATTAATCTTCGCAGATTCCTTTATTGTATTAACGTCCATTTTTTTTAGCCGATTTTTATTAAGTGCAGACCTAAACGTCATAACGTTGCCTTTGGTCGTTAGTTCAATTACGTTGCTGTTAAGTCATCATTTGTTTTCCTTTATGTATAAGCTTTATAAGAAAGCTTGGGAACATGCGAATATCGACGAATTATTATTTATTGTTAAGGCTATAACGTTTTCTATTGTTACTGTGGCGTTTGTTCAACAAGTCTTTGTTCAGGATATTTACTTCCGATTACTTGCTGTGACATGGATGCTGCATATCTTGTTGATAGGAGGCTCGCGATTCTGCTGGCGACTCCTTCGGAATGGGTATATCAAAAATCCAGTGAATAAGAAACGTACACTAATCGTTGGTGCCGGTTCAGCAGGGATGATGGTTGCCAGGCAATTGATTAACAATAATGACGCAGAGTTAGAGCCTATTGCATTTATTGATGATAACTCAAAAATACATAATTTGGATATTTTGGGGATACCCGTCGTTAGCGGCGTTGATCGCATGGAAATGATAGTTAAAGAACTACAAATCGACAATATTATTATTGCTATTCCTTCTCTAGGTAAAAAGGACCTCAACGTCATATTCCAAGAATGTGCGAAGACGACAGCCAAAACCCAAACACTGCCTAAGTTAGAAGATCTAGTAACGGGTAAACTTTCAGTTAATCAATTCTTGGATGTCCAAGTGGAAGATTTATTAGGTCGCGAACCGATAGAGCTAGATATTGAAAGTATTTCTGAATTTATTACGGACAAAGTGGTACTGGTAACGGGTGCTGGAGGCTCAATTGGTTCGGAAATCTGCCGTCAGGTCACGAAGTTTCATCCTCAAAAACTGATTCTCTTAGGACATGGGGAGAACAGCATTTATTCGATCGAAATGGAATTGAAGGACATTTCTTTACATACTGAGATTGAATTCATTACGGAAATTGCAGATATTCAGGACTCCTGGAAGATGATGTCGATCATGAACAGACATCGACCAGATGTTGTGTACCACGCAGCTGCCCATAAACATGTACCGCTCATGGAGCGAAACCCGGAAGAAGCGTTAAAGAACAATGTAATCGGCACGATGAACGTTGCCAAAGCGGCCAGCAAGTTCGAAGTGGGTACATTCGTCATGATTTCAACGGATAAAGCGGTGAATCCAACCAGCGTCATGGGAGCCACCAAAAGAATGGCTGAAATGATTATTCAGGATATGGATAGAAGCAGCAATACCAAATTCGTTGCCGTTCGGTTCGGTAATGTATTAGGGAGCAGGGGCAGTGTCATTCCTAGGTTTAAGCATCAGATTGAAAAAGGCGGGCCGGTTTCGGTCACTCACCCCGACATGATTCGCTACTTTATGACGATTCCCGAAGCATCCAGATTGGTCATCCAAGCCGGAGCATTAGCGAAAGGCGGAGAAATCTTTATCCTAGACATGGGAGAGCCAGTGAAAATCGTAGATCTGGCGAAAAATCTCATCAAGCTATCCGGCAACTCACTCGAGGACATCGGGATTGAATTTACCGGAATGAGACCGGGTGAGAAGCTTTATGAAGAGCTGCTGAAAGCCGACGAAATCGACGAACAGCAAGTATATCCAAAGATTTACATTGGTAAAACGGCAGATCTTTATGTGGAAGAAATCAAAGAGATGATTTCCATTTACGCCTCTCTTGATAAAGAGAGCCTAAGGGAATATCTCGTAAATTTAGGAAATAGCAATATAATTCCATTACCTAAGAAACTAGTCTCAATTGGCTAAGAAGGAGAAGACATCGATGAAAGTAAGAAAAGCTATCATTCCTGCCGCTGGTCTGGGGACAAGATTCCTACCTGCAACCAAAGCCATGCCCAAAGAAATGCTGCCCATTGTCGATAAACCAACCATTCAATATATCGTTGAAGAAGCCGTTGAGTCGGGCATTGAAGATATTATTATCGTGACAGGTAAAGGGAAAAGGGCCATTGAGGATCATTTCGATAACTCCTTTGAACTTGAGCAAAATTTATTGGAAAAGCAAAAGTTCGACTTATTAACCGAAGTTCAGAAGTCGTCCAAAGTAGATATTCATTACATTCGTCAGAAGGAACCCAAGGGTCTGGGACATGCCATCTGGTGTGCGCGCAAGTTCATTGGGGATGAACCCTTTGCAGTGCTGCTAGGTGATGATATCGTTCGAGCGGAAAAGCCTTGTCTGAAGCAGATGATGGATCAATATGAATCTCGCCATGCTTCAATCATTGGAGTGAAGCATGTATCCGATGAAGAAGTGTCCAGGTATGGAATTGTTGACGGAAACGAAATTGAGAATCGTTTATTTAGCATCAATCATTTAGTAGAGAAGCCCAAGAAAGAGGAAGCACCGTCTAATCTTGCGATTATGGGGCGATATATCCTGACACCAAGGATATTCGACATACTCAATAATCAAAAGCCGGGAGCAGGTGGTGAAATTCAACTTACCGATGCCATTGCGGAATTGAATCTAATCGAATCGGTGTATGCATATGAATTTGAAGGACAGCGATTCGATGTAGGCGAGAAGTTAGGTTTTATACAAACGACGATTGATTTCGCGCTGCAGCGTGAGGATATAAGATACGAATTGCTAAAATATCTTTCTTCCATCTTGGAGAAGGAATTAATTAAGTAGGGGATGCAGATGCCTAAGAAAGTGCTATTATGTGCTACTGTTGATTATCATTTCAAAGCTTTTCATTTACCCTACATGAAGTGGTTTAAAGAGCAGGGCTGGGAGGTCCATATTGCCGCTAACGGGAATATGAACCTTCCTTATGTCGACGCAAAGTTTAACATTCCTATCCAAAGGTCACCTTTTAAACTAAACAACATGAAGGCTTATACAGAGCTAAAGTCAATTATTGACGAAAATAAATATGATATCATCCACTGCCATACCCCAATGGGGGGTGTTCTGGCTCGTTTAGCTGCACGGAATGCACGGAAAATTGGGACAAAGGTCATATATACCGCTCATGGTTTTCACTTTTGCCAAGGAGCGCCGATCGTTCCATGGTTAGTTTATTATCCCCTTGAGAAAGTTCTTTCTTATTTCACGGATTGCTTGATTACCATTAACGAGGAAGACTACCAACTAGCCGTTAAGCGTCGATTCAGAGCAAGTCGAATTGAGCACGTACATGGCGTAGGTGTGAATACAGAACGCTTCAGACCCGTCTATGAATCCCATAAGAGTGAATTGAAGCTAACAAACGGATATCACCCGGATGATATCCTCCTGTTCTATGCGGCTGAATTTAATCAGAACAAGAATCAACAATTGCTCCTTCACGCACTAGCTTTGGTTAAAGATGACGTTCCAAATGTCAAACTCCTGCTTGCTGGTGAGGGTCCGTTGAAAGAACAATGTCAAGATCTAGCCAAGGAGCTGGGAATAGGGGATCAGGTTGATTTTCTGGGTTATCGAAATGACATAGATCGCTTATTACCGATGTGTGATATTGCTGTTGCATCCAGTCTTCGTGAAGGACTACCTGTGAATATCATGGAAGCTATGGCTTGTGGCCTTCCCATCATTGCTAGTGAGAACAGAGGGCACAAAGAACTTGTTCAGAATGACTATAATGGTTGGATAACAGCGCCTAATGATCAAGCGGCAATGGCAGAGAAGATCATGCTGCTAGCTAATAACAAGGAATTAAGGGTGAAGCTGGGTATGTGGGGTAGAGAAATGGTTGAAAGAAGATACGCCACCCAGCAGGTATTGAATGAGAAGAGTACGATATATTCCCTATATATGGGCGAAAAGGTGGAGGGCATGTGGGCGATCCAATAAGAATTCTACACGTTGTAGTCAATATGAATCGAGGTGGAGCGGAAACACTCCTCATGAATTTATATCGTAATGTGGATCGTTCCAAGGTTCAATTCGACTTTCTAACCAGTAAAGTGGGAGCCTATGATACCGAGATTACGGAGATGGGCGGAACCATCCATCGAATCCCCTATGTATCGGATATTGGCCATACCAAATACATCCAAGCTTTGGATCAATTCTTTACGGAAAATCCGAATTACAAAATTGTGCATGCTCATATGGACAAAATGAGTGGATTCGTATTGCGTTCTGCAAAAAAAGCGGGAGCACCCATACGAATTGCACACAGTCATAGTACTAGGAGTGAGGGAGGAATTTTATCCAAATCGTACAAGTGGGTTGCAGGTAAATTTATTGCTCCAAACACTACCCACTTTATTGCATGCTCAACTAATGCAGCTAAATGGTTATTCGCAGGAAAGGAAAATAAAGCAATTGTCTTAAAGAATGGGATTGAATGTGAAAAGTTTGAGTTTTCACCGGAGATTAGACAGCAAGTAAGACAGGAATTAAAACTTACTAAAGATAGTATTGTAATGGGGCATGTTGGAAGATTCAATGTTCCCAAAAATCATTCCTTCCTTATCGAAGTTTTCGCGGAAATGAATAAAGCAAAACCAGATACCTTACTTGTGTTAGTAGGGGATGGACCATTGCGCCCAGAGATCGAAAAGAAAGTAATCACATTGAATCTGCAAAATAAAGTAAGGTTCCTAGGAGTGCGAAGTGACATTACTCGACTGTTACAAGCCTTTGATATGTTTGTCTTCCCCTCCTTACATGAAGGACTGCCTGTTACACTCATAGAGGCACAGGGAGCTGGGCTGCCTTGTCTCATTTCGGAAGAAATTACCCAAGAAGTGGATATGGGGATTAATTTGGTAGAACGGTTATCGCTCGCTGACAAACAGATTTGGGTAGACCAAATGAAGCGCGTAATTGCAAGGAATATGCCAAGGCAGATACCAGCATTATCCTTATCGAATAAGGGCTACGACATTAAGAATACAGCAGCTTGGACAGAGGGTTTTTATTTAGGTATATCGAGGTGAACTATGAAGAAGCTTACTGTATTTACACCGACTTATAATAGAGCTTATTGTCTTCACGTGTGTTACGAGAGTCTGAAGCGGCAAACATCCAGAGATTTCATTTGGTTAATTATAGATGATGGCTCTACGGACGAAACGGAGGATTTGGTAGCTGGCTGGATGGCAGAGAATGAAATCCCTATACGTTATCATCGGCAGGACAATCAGGGTATGCATGGAGCTCATAATACAGCTTACAGGCTAATCGATACGGAGTTAAATGTATGTATTGACTCTGACGACTATATGCCGGATGGCGCCGTGGAACAAATAAACACCTTTTGGGAACTGCACGGCAGTGAGAATGTGAGTGGCATCATCGGTCTTGACGCTTTTACAGATGGCCGCATCATTGGCTCAAGATTGCCGGAAGAGCTCAAGAGTTCAACACTTTTTGAGCTGTATAGTAAACATCGTGTGACCGGTGATAAGAAGCTTGTTTATCGGACAGAATTAACCCGACAGTATCCTTACCCCATTTTCGAAAATGAAAAGTATGTAGGTCTGGCCTATAAGTACTACATGCTGGATCAGAAGTATGAAATGCTGCTCATGAACGAAGTCCTTTGCTGCGTTGAATATTTACCGGATGGTTCCTCGATGAACATGTTTAAACAATACCGCAAGAACCCTAACGGATTTGCTTTTTACCGGAAGGAACTTATGAAACTGCCCTTCGCTAGCTTACTTTTTAAATTCAAACAATCGATCCATTATGTATCCAGCAGTATGGCTTCCGGAAATCGCAGGTTTATGAGGGAAACTCCTGCCAAAATCCTTACCGTTCTCGCTTTTCCACTTGGGGTCATACTCTATTGGTATGTGATCAGAAAAACAAGAATCTCTTAAGTACTTGAAAGGAATCAAATATGGCCATACTGTGGGTTAATCTGATTGTTGTCTATATTGCATCTTTCTTCTCAAGGTATTTGGCTTCACCAATTACAATCGGTCCTGGTCCTATTTCGTTTAGGCCTAATAAATGGCTGACTGCCATTGTGATGGTAACATTCGTATTGATAGCCGGACTTCGCAAAAACATCGGTGATACCTTTTTTTATATGCACTCCTACACGTTAAGTGATTTTACATGGGATGAAATTAAGAACAAACAGGAAATTGGTTTCGGTATCTTACAAATGATATTAAAATCATTCACGGATGATCCTCAGTTGTTAATATTTTTTACGGCGTTAGTGACCAATGTTCTTATCGTCTTTGTGTTATACAAGTATTCGAGATTTTTTGAAATAAGTATCTATATCTACATAACCTCGGGACTTTACATAGTTTCGATGAACGGCGTCAGGCAATTTCTGGCTTCAGCTATTGTATTCGCTGCTACCAAATATTTATTTGAAGGAAAATGGCTGAAATACTTTCTCGTGGTTGCCTTTGCCTCTACTTTTCATCAGAGTGCCCTTATCCTTATTCCCATTTATTTTATTGTGAGAAGAAAGGCGTGGACGTCATCCACTTTCGTTCTAGTCTTTCTAGCTGTGATGCTAATTCTAGGATACAATGTCCTATCTGATGTCCTATTTTCAGCTATTTCAGATACTAAATATAGCGAATATAAGGAATTTCAAGAAGGAGGAGCTAACATTATCAGGGTTGCTATTGGGGCTGTTCCTCTGGTTTTTGCATACTTAGGTAGAAAAAAACTGCGGGAGATATTTCCCCACAGTGACTACGTCGTAAACATGTCGCTATTGAATTTTATTGTCATGGCAGTCGCTACACAAAATTGGATTTTTGCAAGGTTTACGATCTATTTTGGTTTATACAATGTCATTCTCATGTCATGGGTTATCAGTTTATTTGTGAAAAGACAACAAAAATTCATGTACTTTGCAATATTATTCTTTTATTTGATTTATTTTTACTATGAGAACGTAGTTACCTTAAACATTATTTATAAAAGTGATTACTTAAACTTTTAACCAACAGTTAGGGGGTTCAAACCATGGCAATCCTCGTGACCGGTGGAGCCGGTTATATCGGAAGTCACACCTGCGTAGAGTTATTGAATGCTGGATATGAAGTAGTAGTTGTGGATAACCTTTGCAACAGCAGCTCGGAATCTTTAAGGCGGGTAAAAGAAATAACGGGTAAAGACTTCAAGTTTTATCAGATTGATCTTTTAAGTCGGAAGGACTTCGAGGTTGTATTTAAGCAAAATAAGATTGAAGCTGTGATTCATTTCGCGGGGCTCAAAGCCGTAGGCGAATCGGTTCGTTTACCGCTTCGCTATTACCATAATAATATCACGGGGACGCTCGTGCTTTGTGATCTTATGCAGGAGTACGCAGTGGAAAGAATGATATTCAGCTCATCAGCTACTGTATATGGAATGTCGGAATCCGTACCGATTGCGGAGGATGCTCCACTTGGTGCAACGAACGCCTATGGGCGCACGAAGCTAATGATTGAAGAAATCATGAAGGATATGCACGTTTCCGATCCGAAATGGAGCATCGCCATCCTGCGATATTTTAACCCTATTGGAGCCCATAGTAGTGGGAGATTAGGCGAGGATCCGAACGGCATACCGAATAATCTGATGCCCTTTATCACGCAGGTGGCGGTTGGGGGATTAAAGGAACTGCAGATTTATGGGAATGACTACCCGACCTTGGATGGAACAGGTGTAAGGGACTATATCCATGTAGTGGATCTAGCGCGAGGACACTTGAAGGCGCTGGAGAAGGTCATGGCAAACACAGGTGTGGAAGCTTACAACCTTGGGACGGGACGGGGCTACAGTGTTGTTGAAATGGTTTCTGCTTTCGAAAAAGTAATTGGCAGGCGCATTCCCTATAGGATAACGGATCGAAGACCGGGAGACATCGGGATTTGTTATTCAGACCCGACCAAGGCTGAACGTGAGCTGGGATGGATCGCCGAGAAAGGCATTGATGAGATGTGTCTGGATGCTTGGCGATGGCAGTCCAATAATCCGTGCGGCTATGTTGAAGAGGATACTATCCTGGTTGAATCTATCATTTCGTGACATTCGTGCATGTATGGTGCAATTAACTAATTGTATACTGAGGTCATATTCATGGATATATCTGCATTGACAGAGCAACAAATGGAGAAAATTGTAATTCATGCTTACAAAATAGGAAATGAATCGAAACATCTCGAGGCCAAAGAACTGATAGAAGAAATTAAACAACAGATCATTTCCGTCTTAAGAGGGAAATGAGTTTGACCGTATCAAATCAAAGTATTTCAGCCCAAATCAGTAGGAGTAGATCATTCATGAAGCGATTGTGTGACTTGTTGGTATCCATTCCATTATTCGTACTTTTTCTTCCGATTATCGGGATCGTTGCCGTATTGATTAGGTTAAAATTGGGATCTCCGGTCATTTTTAAGCAGCTAAGACCGGGATTACACGGAAAACCTATTAATATTTATAAATTCAGGACCATGACGGAAACAAGGGATCATGAAGGGAATTTATTGCCCGATTCGATCAGATTAACCCCATTTGGCATGTTTCTTCGAAAATATAGCCTAGATGAATTGTTGCAATTGGTTAATGTTATCCAAGGAGATTTAAGTTTAGTTGGGCCAAGGCCCCTGTTGATGGATTATCTACCTCTATACACCGAAGAACAGGCGAAACGACATCAAGTTCGACCCGGAATTACCGGATGGGCTCAAATCAATGGCAGGAACAAAATCTCGTGGGAAGATAAATTTAAGCTGGATGTCTGGTACGTGGAAAATCAAAGCTTTCTGCTGGATCTCAAAATTCTAGCATTAACTTTTGTTAAAGTAGTCAAGTCGGATGGGATCAGTCACGGAAATCATGTGACCATGGAGAAATTTTCAGGCTCAAATCTTTCATGAAAAGAGGTGAGGCAAGATGGATCTTGTTGTTATTGGTGAAGGCGGTCACAGTAAAGTGATAAGGGAATTAATTCGTTCTAAGAGTGACTACAAGATCGTGGCCATCTTGGACGATAAGTACGATGAATTAACCGTAATCAATGGTATATACATAGGTCCAATTTCTTCTGCACACCTTCTATTGAATCAATTGAATTATCTCAAATTTGTTATCGCGATAGGGAATAACGAAGTTCGAAAGTTGATTGTATCGAAGCTTGGCTTATCCAAGGAAAGCTATATTTCACTCATACATGATACAGCTATTATCAGCACGAGTGCTTCTATCGGGGATGGAACGGTTATCATGGCGGGTACGATTGTCAATGCCGACGCAGTGATAGGCGATCATGCCATTATTAATTCAGGAGCGATCGTAGAGCACGATAATCAACTTGGGGATTATGTCCACGTTGCGCCGAAAGCTACGCTTACAGGCTCTGTAATCGCGGACGAAGGAGCTATGATAGGTGCGGGAGCGACCGTCATTCCCGGGAAAAAGATAGGCGAGTGGGCGGTCATAGGGGCTGGCGCTACGGTTATCAGTGATATTCCCGCTTATAGATCAGCTGTTGGAACTCCTGCGAGATTAATTGCAAGAGCCATGTTTGCATAGTTGATAAACGCGCCCATCCTAGATTGGCGAGTGACATTATCTTTGAGGCGCCGAATGGCGCTATTTGTGTTTTATTAACCTTTGGGAAGGCTGTGAAGGCGCATGATTACACCTAACAAAAGAATTTATCTTTCTCCTCCACACATGAGCGGGAACGAAATGGGCTACATCCAGGATGCCTTTGCTACGAATTGGATCGCTCCTCTGGGCCCGCATGTGGATGCATTTGAGAAAGAGCTTGCCTCACATGTCGGGTCAAATGCTGCTACAGCAGTTAGTTCAGGGACCGCGGCAATCCATCTGGCATTGCGACTGATAGGTGTCAATGAAGGGGACAGCGTATTCTGCTCAAGTCTTACCTTCGTGGCTAGTGCAAATCCGATTGTTTATTGTGGAGCGAGGCCGGTCTTTATTGATTCTGAACCCGAGACATGGAACATGTCTCCTAGGGCATTAGAAATCGCTTTGCAGGATGCTGCTCTAGAGGGGAAATTGCCTAAAGCCGTTATTGTTGTGAATCTCTATGGCCAAAGTGCAAAAATGGACGAAATCATGTCGTTATGTGAATCCTACGATGTTCCCATTATTGAGGATGCAGCGGAATCGCTGGGTTCTATGTATAAAGGAAGAGCAAGTGGGACTTTCGGAAAATACGGCGTTTATTCATTCAATGGGAATAAGATTATATCCACTTCTGGCGGAGGAATGCTGGTTTCCGATGATGTAGAGGGATTAAAGCAAGCTCGTTTCTTAGCTACGCAAGCACGGGATCAAGCCGTCCATTACCAGCATAGCCAATTGGGATTCAATTATCGAATGAGCAATGTATTGGCTGGAATAGGCAGAGCACAACTTGAGGTGTTGGAAGAGCGAGTCAATGCCAGAAGAGCGGTATTTAACCGTTATGATGAAGCCTTATCCCATTTGCCAGGCATTCAATTCATGCCGGAACTAGCAAACACACGCTCGAATCGGTGGCTCACCGTGTTAACGCTAGAGGAGAAAGAAGCTGGGGTAACCGCTCAGGAAGTGTTGGAAGCATTAACAGAACTAAATATCGAAGCACGTCCAGTCTGGAAGCCGCTTCATCTGCAGCCGCTTTTTGAAGGGGCTCGGTACTATCCGCATAGCAACAACGAGAGTGTGTCGGAACGATTGTTTCAAACAGGAATATGCTTACCATCCGGGTCACAATTAATGGCAGATGAACAACAGAAGGTGATCACTTGTATCAAGAAAACAATTATGCAAACGATGCCGTTCAAGGTCATTATTTAATAAATGGGAGGAACTAATTATATGTGTGGAATTACCGGTTATATCGGAAATCTAGGGGCGAAGGATATCCTAGTTAAAGCGAACTTCGAAGAAAGAAATCTACCCAAAAGTGTCACTGTGGAGTGATGATAACGATGATCGGTCAAAACATTTCAAGTATACGTAAGCAAAGGGGGTATACGTTGTCCGAGCTTTCAGAGCGGACCGGTATTTCCAAGTCCTATTTAAGTAATATAGAAAGAAATCTCAAACAGAACCCTTCCATTCATGTCATGGAGAAAATAGCTTTGGTTCTAAAAGTAGACTTGAAAACGCTATTAAAAATTGCCGCGGATGTGGAAACAAGCCAACAGCTGGATCAAGAGTGGATGGATTTTATTTCTGATTTGAAGCAGTCAGGCATTGATAAGGAACGGATTCATGAATTTAAAATTTTGATTGAGTTTATGAAGTGGAACAATGAGAAAATTAAGTAGAATGAAGTCGTTATTCTGGTGGAGTCTACTAATTGTGTTCGTAGGAGCCATATTTCTTTTCACTGCACTTCAGACCTTTACCGGAGAGCATACGAAAGAGCAAATCCAGCAGATAACAGGTATGAATGAACATAATGCCTATATTACTAATGCGATTATTCGCAAATCTGCCCATGTCCTTATGTTTGGCTTGCTCAGTATCTTTTTCTATATCGTGATTCGAAGGCAATCGATCTGGTTCGCTTGGGTTTGCACGACTTTGGTGGCCGTAGTAGATGAATGGCATCAGTCATACGTACCGGGAAGGTCCGCATTAGTCCAGGATGTGCTGTTGGATTCACTAGCAGCGCTGATATTTCTTAGAATTATCGTTTATATAAGAACACGATAAAATAGTGAGATTACTCAAAATAGCCCCTTTTTGGGGCTTTATTGTTCTTTATATGAAACAAATTTGTTCGTTGGAAGAAATTCTGATATAATAACATCAAGAGCAACATTACTCCATTATAAGGGAAGATCCGAAATGATTGGAAAACGAGTTCAAAAATTGAGGAAAGAGAAAGGCCTGTCTCTTACAGAACTGGCCGAACGTGCAGGGGTTGCTAAATCTTATATTAGCAGCTTGGAGCGGGATATTCAGAAGAATCCTTCGATTCAGTTTCTTGAAAAAATTGCAGCTGTTCTGAAAGTACCTGTCGACAGGCTAATTGATGACCAAGAAGAGATGGCTGCTAATGACCGTGAGCTCGATCAGGAATGGTATGAGATCATTAAAGAAGCCATGACTTCTGGTGTTGACAAGCAGCAGTTTCGAGAGTTTTTGGATTTCAATAAATGGAGAATGAAGCGTCCAAACGATGAATAGTCTTATTTAGTTCTAGGAAGATTGTTTAATGAATTCCTTTGAGGACATGAAGCGATCGTTTTCAGTTGAAAGTGATATAGTCGTGGGTTGGAATGGGCTTCTTAGGAATGCGCGGATATCTTCCATCGTAAGACCCATCTTACGCGCGCTCATAATAAGATTGACCCACTCCATATCAAATTCTTCGGTATCCACCTGGTTTATCCGATTCACAAACGACCCCTCCAAATCATCTATCGCGATACAATTTGTATCCGTTGACTTATTATCGCACGTTTTTTCTGTGAAATCAATCCCGAAAACATTAAAATTATACAAATTGTATCGCCATTCAAATGGCTCCCCTCGACAAAAAACGCGTAAATAATTAGATATAGACTCAAAACCTAGATGAGGGTAGGGAAACCTAAAGTGAAGAATGATCGCATAAATCGCAGGACGTTTCTCAAAAAAAGTCTGTTTGCGGTTGAATCCTTAGCCATACTAACGGGAGTTAGCGGATTATATGGCATCTTCGGAGAGCGGTATTGGATTCAGTCGACAACGGTTCGTCTTTCGTACCGTCGTTATCCTGCATCATTTGAGGGCGTGCGTATTGTCCAATTCAGTGATACGCATATCGGCAAGTATTATAGTCTGGAACAGATGAACAAAGTGGTCGATCTACTGCAGCGGCAAGAGCCGGACATCATCTGTTTTACAGGAGATTTATTTGATTCCAAATTCGGTGAAGTGAGTGATGAGGTGATTCCGATCCTATCGCGGCTCCGAGCAGAAATGGGTAAGTTCGCGGTGCTCGGCAATCATGATATGCGTCTAGATTCCAATCGTGTAAGGGATGTACTCGAGCGATCTGGCTTTACTGTCTTAGTCAATGGAAACCGATCTATTGAACGGGGAAACGGGCGCATACGGGTCGTCGGTATAGATGAAATGCTTCACGGTAAACCGAATCTGCCGCTAGCATTGCAAGGTGTAGAGCGGGAAGATTTCGTGCTGCTGCTTGCGCATGAACCAGATTTCGCAGATACGTCGTTGACCAGCCAGGTCGATTTGCAGCTCTCTGGTCACAGCCATGGCGGGCAGATTAGGATTCCATTTTATGGCAGTATTTTTACGCCGGAACTAGGACAAAAGTACCCTGTTGGCTTATACACCTTCGAAGAAAGTGAGTTTCACGTCTATACTAACCGTGGACTAGGTACGACCTTGTTCCCAATTCGGTTCAATTGTCGACCAGAAATTACGGTGTTTGTCCTAGAAAAGAAGCTGCCATAAGCACATAAAAACTCCGTTAGCCGAAGCCAACGGAGTATGTATTCATCAGTAACAAAACCATTTTTTCCAAATATCAAACGAATCCATACAATCAATATCATCCCATTTGATATCGTCCCAGTCTTTGTCATCCCATTTGATGTTGTCCCAGTGATTGTTGTTGTTGTTGTTGTTGTTGTTATTGTTATTGTTATTGCTGTTATTACTATTCCCATTATTAACTGTAACAATTGAAATAAACTTAGAAAGAAAGCTGTTTTTCTGAGAACTTCCTGATTCATTACCTAAAGCTGAAGCATATGCAGGGAAGATGATTGCACTAAAGAGTAAAATCAGACAAGATAGTCGAACGATTTTTAACACTGAACATAACCTCCCTTCCGAAGAATTATTTCACGAAATTCGTTCTTTATTAAGAATTATACAACAAGAATTAGGTTTTGAGAACTATAAAAGGCATAGATCATTTTTTTAATTTATGATACAATATGTAACATAATACAGGTAGGGGGAATGATAGAGTTAAAATAAGAGTTTTCTAGCTGAAATAAGATACAATTCGTAACAAACAAACGGAACTGATTAAAATCATGCGAGGTGCAACTCATGCAGGTTGTTCAACCTATTAGAGAACAAGAGAAAATTGAACAGATACAGGCCGTTTTGAAAGAACAATCGATTCGAGACTGGCTTCTTTTCACAATTGGGATAAATTCGGGGCTTCATCTAAGCGATCTATTGTTTTTGAAAGTGAGCGATGTGAAGGATCGAAGTGTAGTTAGCATAAAGGAAGAAAAAACGGGTAAAGCAAAGACGTTTCAACTTTCTCCACAGCTTAAAACTTATATCGAAGAATATATCCAATATATGGATAGTGATGCTTATTTATTTCCATCCCAACGAACGGGCAATCCGATCAAAAGAATCCGGGTTTACCGTATTTTAAATGAAGCAGCCAAGCAAGTTGGGCTAAACGACATAGGTACACACACACTTCGAAAAACATATGGCTATCATTATTACCTAAGAACGAAAAATGTTTCGGTCCTCAGAGATTTATTCAATCAATCGGCTCCATCAGTGACTTTAAAGTATATTGGCGTGAAGGAATAGAGGATCAATCTAAGTTGATTTTTGGTGAAAGTAGTGGCTCGAGGTAGATACATAACGTAATCATGACTATTAGTGTTATTGTAATTCTTTTTAAAGTTAATAGCTGAGCGTTGGGAGTGGAGTTTCTTATGAAACAAGAAGAAAAGATTTCAGTAGAAATTCATCATGTTCTTCAGCAGTTAGGGATCGACCAGCAGAAGTTTCAGAATCAAGTTATGATGTCTTCCTCACAATCTACTCCAAGGAACGCTCAGCTCTTACAAAAGCGATGAATCGTTTTGCTTCCTCTGGGGTCAGTATTCGACCATCCACGGTTAATGAAAACTTTTTCAAAATGCTCTCATCCGTTAAATCGAGATGCTCTACGAACTCTCTAACATCATTGTCTAGAACCGTTTGTGGCTGGTCAGTCCGGCCAAGTAAATAATCAACGGTAACATTAAAAAAATTGGCGATCTTATTAATCGTTTCGTAGTCCGGCTCACGTCGATTTGTTTCGTAATGAGAAAGAGCGGCTCTAGAGATTCCAATTTTAGTAGATAGTTCTTCTTGAGTTAATCCTCTTTTTTCGCGTAAAAGGGCAATGCGATCTCCATATTTCAGCGTGATCATTCCTCACTGTTTAATTATTCTTTAACATTATTACCATTGTTTTTCCCGCTATATACCAGAGAACTATTATAACAAAGCAAAGATTCATTGACTAGATACAAGATGTAACAAAAAGGAGGGATGAGGCAAATGGCGTTGGAGAAAAAAAGTAAATTATCATTAGTCGTACCATTGGATGGAAAGTTGAATATTATTCGTATTCGAAATCAACTCATTAATAGCAAATATGCACTAATCGAAATTATAGCAATTGGAAAGTCCCAATTCACATTTGCTAGTCCCCTATGTTTGCCCACCAGCCATCAAGTCACTTACGGTTTTGAATTTACGATTTTCGGTCAATCATTTCAAGTTAATGGTAGCATAGAACTAGAAAGTAATAACGACAATGAATACATTTATAAAGCAGTTATTCAATCTGAAGATCATGTTGATTCCGAAATGCTCTATGCCATCAATCAACTTGCGGTCACACAGAATACGGAATACGTTAAGCTTTCTAAAAGCTACACGCCAGAACCTTCTTCAGCTGTAAATACAGTTAATTTGATATGTTGAGGGAGAAATAAAGCCGCTCTGCTTGTGCTAATCCGTTTGTTGCTCTCATAAGGTTAGTATAAAAATCAATGAATGTCGAATTAAAATGTGCGAATACATAATTTCTGTATACATACACGAGAAAATGAATTCAACCCCTTGCAATGTTACAAAACGTATCTTATAATCAATATATATACAGAATGTAACAACATACGACATTTTGAGCACTCAAAGGGGAGGAATATCATGAATTCGGATATAGTATATTGTATTCAATGTAGTTCGATTATAGGTAGAGGTAATTCAGATCAGATATTTAAGACGGGTTTCTATCATACAACAATTCCACTTTGTCTCTGCAAAACGTGCGTTTCCACGGAGGAGAACAGGTTAAGTATAGAAATTATAAGCAATTCCCATAAGTGTTATTCCGATTTTGCCTTGCCCTTGTCTTTCTAGTGAAAGGGTGGTGTAAGATCGTTTTTTTTTTGTTCATTTGGTAAACGCTTTCAAAATATATGAAAGAAAAGCCTTCCTCTTACGTAAAAAGCGGAATGGCTTTTTTTATTTTATTGGAGTAAATGCTTATGCGCACTATAGTCAATCTGCTGCTTTTCGAGGAAGCTAGTCAAGCTCTTATAGTCGCGCCTCGGTGTTGCGAGAATGTAACCTTGAATACAGTGGTCACGCGTTACTTCACTTGCATGCGCCTCCAGGGCAACCTGTCCAATGCGAGCTGCGATAGAATGCTTAGCAATATCTCTAAAGGCTGTTGGTACAGGTGATACCAATTGATCGAGAAACGTTTTAGAGTCTTCTGTCCATAAGTGCCGCGAACTGTCTACGTAGTGATTTTGCCAATCCAGCTTCGACTTACCGTCTTCCTTGGGCAGCACCTTTAGGAACTTCCGAAACATAAAATATCCGCCAATGGACATGAACAAAAGCAGGACACATACCCAGAAAATGATGAACCACATGAAAAAATCATTAGCCATTTATTTGTCACCTCACTAGCCTGCATCAATATATCATAAGAATTATACCTTATTTCTAGATTTCTTGCGACAATCCTAGTAAAATAGGAAGGTAGTAGATGTAACTACTTTGGTCTTCCATACCTTAAGTAGTTGCGTAGTAGACATACAAAAAGGAGTTAACCATTATGCCCAAAATTGGCTCACACGTTTCGTTCTCAGATAAAGGCTTGTTAAATGCAGCAGAAGAGGCAGTCACATACGGTTCTTCCACATTTATGATATACACTGGTGCCCCGCAAAATACGCGCCGTAAACCGATTGAGGATCAATTTATCGAAGAAGGTAAAGCAGTCATGGAGAAGCATGCGATGAACGAAATCGTCGTACACGCTCCCTACATTATTAATCTAGGTTCTTATAAAGAAGATACCTTTGAGTTAGCCGTGCGTTTCCTTCAGGAAGAAATTCGTCGGACAGACTACATTGGCGTTCGCAGTATCGTTCTTCACCCTGGGGCTTACACGGACAAGGATGCGGAGTATGGCATTGCCAGAATCGCGGAAGGTCTGAACGAAGTACTTGCAGGGGTTAAAGATACGAATGTGAACATCGCGCTGGAAACAATGGCTGGCAAAGGGACGGAGATTGGCCGCAGCTTTGAGGAATTAGCTGAAATTATGGAACAAGTAGAGTTTAACAACAAATTATCCGTTTGTCTGGACACTTGCCATATTCATGATGCCGGGTATGATATTGTGAACGACCTCGATGGCGTTCTGCATCATTTTGACAAAGTAATCGGTCTAGAAAAGCTTGGTGTTATTCACTTGAATGATAGTAAAAATCCTCGCGGAGCCAGCAAGGATCGTCATGCGCCGCTTGGTTCAGGCTGGATTGGCTTTGAGGCTATGAATAATGTTGCCAACCATGAGAAGCTGCAGCATTTGCCTATGATTCTTGAAACTCCTTGGATCGGTAAAGAAGATAAAACGCAGCGTCCGATGTACGAAGCAGAAATTGCACTGCTCTCAGGAAACCTCAATGGACGTTTTGGCGGTGAATTCTTGGATCATGTAGAGCGAATTGACTATTTGTTAGGCAAAAAAGAGATTCATTTCCGTGATTTCGTTCTGAATACATGGGAATTATTGAAAAATGATGCCAAAGCCAAGAAAGCGGACGGACGTGAGCCGCTGGAGCGTTTGTATGATATTCTACATGAAGAGAATCTCTTCTCTGATCTAAGCGAGGAGCAGATTAATCAACGATTGATCGTTTGGCTCGCAGGTAAAGATATACTCAAGAAAGCATAATATAGATAAACAGTAGACTAAAAAGAAAGCTTTCTTACAGAAAGTTAAAGCTATTAGGGGGATTAACATGGAACAGGGAAGTACGAATAACTCATTGCGCAGGGAGAGCGTGATGGTGAATAGGGCAAGAATGTTGATCTCGTGTCCGGATCAGCCGGGAATCGTCGCGGCGGTCTCACAATTTTTGTTTGAATATGGTGCGAATATCGTGCAATCCGATCAATACACAATGGATCCTGAAGGCGGCATGTTTTTCATCCGGATCGAGTTCGATTTAATGGAGCTTGGGAGCCGAGTTGACCAGTTGAGAAAGGATTTCTCTGTCGTTGCGGACAAGTTCTCCATGGATTGGAGCCTTTCTCTTGCTAGTCAGAAGAAGCGCATCGCTATCTTCGTATCGAAGGAAGATCATGCTTTGCTTGAGCTTCTTTGGCACTGGCGCGCGAGTGATCTTAACGCAGATATCGCGATGGTCATTAGTAACCATCCGGACATGCAGTCGCTGGTAGAGCCTTTCGGAATTCCATATCACCATATTCCGGTTACCGCGGATACGAAGGCTGAAGCCGAGCGTCGCCAGCTTGAAGTCGTTGGAGACAATGTTGATGCGATCGTATTGGCTCGCTATATGCAGATCGTTTCGCCTTCTTTTATTAAACACTACGCTAACCGTATTATTAATATCCATCACTCCTTCTTGCCTGCCTTTGTCGGCGGGAAGCCTTATGCGCAAGCCCATAATCGTGGGGTGAAAATCATTGGGGCTACCGCACATTATGTGACGGATGAACTGGATGGCGGACCTATTATTGAGCAGGACGTTCAAAGGGTTAGCCACCGTGATAACGTCGAAGATTTGAAAAGAATCGGTCGACATATTGAACGGATCGTCCTTGCTAGAGCGGTAGCTTGGCATGTAGAAGATCGTATTATTGTGCATAATAACAAGACAGTTGTATTTAACTAGGGTAGATTAGGCTGTGTCCATTGCTGGATGCAGCCTATTTGCTAGTGACCGCTTAGGCAGATGATGTTTTAGCGGGTTATTGTGGCAAAGCCTTAAAGCAAATGGTACAATAATGCAAGCGATAGAAGTCACTTGTATGTACAAGTCATTGATTGACGAAAATACAGAAATATAGGAGGGAATTTTCGAATGACAGTAACAAACAAAACAATTGAACAATTAGCGGTCGACACGATCCGTACATTGGGTATCGACGCCGTTGAGAAAGCCAAATCAGGTCACCCAGGTATGGTCATGGGGGCTGCGCCAATGGCTTACGTGCTGTGGAAACAGCATATGAAGCACAACCCATCTAATCCTAAATGGGTCAATCGTGACCGTTTCGTGCTTTCTGCCGGCCACGGATCCATGCTTCTATACAGTCTGCTTCACTTGTGTGGATATGATCTGCCAATGGAAGAGATCAAAAACTTCCGCCAATGGGGAAGCAAAACACCAGGGCATCCGGAATACGGTCACACAGCAGGTGTTGACGCGACTACGGGTCCACTTGGACAAGGTATTGGTATGGCAGTTGGTATGGCCATGGCGGAAGCTCACCTGAGAGAGACTTACAATAAAGAGAATTTCCCTGTAATTGATCACTATACATATGCAATCTGTGGTGATGGCGATATGATGGAAGGCGTTTCATCTGAAGCGGTTTCCTTGGCCGCTCACCTTAAATTGGGCAAATTAATCATGTTGTACGATTCCAATGATATCTCGCTGGATGGCGAGCTTAATATGGCATTTTCCGAGAACGTTGAGAAGCGTTTTGAAGCTTACGGCTGGCAAGTGCTGCGAGTAGAAGAACAGAATGATCTTGCGGCGATTTCCAAAGCAATTGCTGAAGCGAAAGCTGACACAACGCGTCCAACTTTGATTGAAGTGAAAACGACAATCGGTTTCGGCAGCCCGAACAAAGGCGGCAAAGGCGGACACGTTGGACCTCACGGATCTCCGCTTGGCGGCGAAGAAGTGAAGCTGACGAAGCAAGCTTACGGCTGGCCGGAAGAGCCGGACTTCTTAGTTCCGGACGAAGTAAGAGCGCACTATGCAGAAATTCAAAAAGAAGGCGCTGCAGCTGAACAAGCATGGAGCAACTTGTTGAATGACTACATCAAAGCATATCCGGAATTGGGTAACCAGTTCAGCGCGGCAGTGAACAATGAATTGCCAGCAGGCTGGGATGCAGATCTCCCGGTTTACAGCACATCAGATAAGCCTATGGCGACTCGTGTTGCTTCCGGTAATGCAATCAATGCGATTGCACCTAATTTGCCGCAGTTGATCGGCGGTTCCGCGGATCTGGCAAGCTCGAACAACACCATGATCAAAGGCGAATCCAACTACAGCGCTAGCAACTATGCAGGCCGCAACGTATGGTTTGGTGTTCGTGAATTCGGTATGGGTACAGCGATGAACGGTATGGCTCTGCATGGCGGAGTTAAAATATACGGGGCTACATTCTTCGTATTCTCCGATTATCTGCGTGCATCGATTCGTCTTGCAGCTCTTATGCAGCTTCCGGTTATCTACGTTCTAACACATGACAGCATCGCTGTTGGTGAAGATGGACCGACGCATGAACCGGTTGAACAATTGCCAGCGCTTCGTGTCATTCCGGGCATCACTGTTATTCGCCCAGCTGATGGAAACGAAACATCAGAAGCATGGCGCTATGCGATTTCCCAAGCTAGGGGACCAGTTGCACTCGTATTGACTCGTCAAAACCTGCCGATTCTTGAAGGAACAGTCCAAGGCGCGAAAGAAAACCTAAGCAAAGGCGGATACGTAGTATCCGATGCTACAAATGGTAAGCCAGTTGCACAAATTTTGGCAACAGGCTCCGAAGTACAATTGGCAGTCGCGGCGCAAAAGCTTCTTGAAGCCGAAGGCATTAACGTTCGTGTCGTCAGCTTGCCAAGCTTGGAGCTGTTCGAGAAACAGTCCAAAGAATATAAAGACTCTGTCATTCTGCCGGAAGTGAAGAAGCGTCTAGCTGTTGAGATGGCTTACCCACTTGGTTGGGAACGTTACGTTGGTGACCAAGGATCCATCCTCGGTATCTCTACATTTGGAGCATCCGCACCAGGAGATTTGGTTCTCAAAGAATACGGATTCTACCCAGAAAACGTAGCAGCTAGAGTGAAAGCTCTATTGTCTTAGTTAAAAGTAGCCACAGCCCACCACCGCGTGGGCTTGGCTTTATTCTTATTCATTTTAGAGGGGGAACCAATCACCATGTCTAGCTTTGAAAATGTAACTGTATTAACGAAAGCTAATGTTTATTTCGACGGTAAAGTAACTAGCCGCACCGTTCAATTCGCCGATGGCACCAAAAAAACACTCGGCATTTTGCTCCCGGGTGAGTATGAATTCGGAACAGATGTTAAAGAAATCATGGAAATCCAAGCTGGTGAACTGAACGTATTGCTTCCAGGCAGCAGCGAATGGATTACCATTAGCGGCCAAGGTGAATTCACAGTTCCAGCCAACGCAAAATTCAAGCTTGAAGTGAAAACAGTTAGCGATTATATTTGCTCTTATATTCATGAGTAATTAAATAGGGAAGAGATATCCCTTCAGATCCCATACTTCTATCGGACATATTGTCCGATGATGTATGGGATTTTTTTCGCTAGAATTTATATGACGCACAGGATGGTCTACTGAGAAGTCGATTTTCAGCTTCTCAGACTCTGTTGGCGAGCTTCGGCTCGCAGAGCTCTCGCTGTAAGCGCGGTTTTCGCGCTTATTTGTTCGGGCGCTCCTGAATAAGCGCGTATTCCGAGCTTATTCAGCGAGGACGCGCAGGATGGTCTGCTGAGAAGTCGATTTTCGGCTTCTCAGACTCTGTCGGCGAGCTTCGGCTCGCTGAGCTCTCGCTGTAAGCGCGATTTTCGCGCTTATTTGCTCGGGCGCTCCTGAATAAGTGCGTATTCCGAGCTTATTCAGCGCGGAAGCGCAGGATGGTCTGCTGAGAAGTCGATTTTCAGCTTCTCAGTCTCTGTTGGCGAGCTACGGCTCGCAGAGCTCTCGCTGTAAGCTCGGTTTTCGCGCTTATTTGCTCGGGCGGTTCAGAATAAGCGCGTTTTCCGCGCTTATTTGTCTTTTGGCGGATTTATTTGGATGACCAGGGATAGAGGGAGCGGGTATCCATCTGCAGCACTTCTTCGATGTCGCTCATGCGTATCCATAGCTGCTGGATGCTTTGTAGAGCATCAGGTGGAAGCGCCATATGTCGCTGTTGAATTCTGGAGATGCTGACGCCGATGCATTGGGGGTGTCCTGGATTAATGACGAGGTCATCCAGCAGGACGGTAATTCCTGCTTCTAAGTCTGGAATTTCTTCCATTTTTAGCTGCTGAAATGGAGCGCCTAATGGAACGTACATCGAAGTTTTGTTCCAATCTAGCTCGTTAGGCCGAAAACGAAGCGCCATGAGAAATGGCTGGATGCGCTCTTCATGGAAGTCATAAAAAACAGTAAGTTTAGCCATCAGACGGTGCCCCTTTTTGCTTCAGATGCTCAAGCTTGTCCATGATAAGGCGAGTGGCTTCGGACCAATTGTCTGGATTGTATTTGCTAGCTTGGCTTTGTGTAAATAGTTGGTATTCATGATCTAAAATGCCTTGTAGGACGCGCCGTTGAATTTGTTCTATACGCGCTGCTGCAAGCCGATGGGTTACTTGAAATTCTTCGGAGAGTAGGGCAATCATTTCGTTCTTTTGCTCGGGCAATGGCAGTTTCTTAAGCATAGAAATGGGTATTGCCGCATAAAGCTGGAAAGCCGATGCGTCCTGCTCCTGCCAATCGACATAGCGATCTGGCATGATCATTTGGTTGCCGGAATGGCGAAGCACATGACAAAGTTCATGAAGGAAGTCTTCCCATTGCTCTTTGGCAGATAATCGACGGTCTACGTTGATGCTGAATTGTCCGTTATTTTCGACAGCCATGCTGCTTATATCCATCGCATAAACCCAAATATGCAATTTAGCGGCCAAATTGGTCATGCTAAGCTGGGCTGGCTCTGTGATATCATGTTGGAAATATAAAGCTTCGACCCATTGTTCCAAAGGGGTGGTTTGGTAGTGAGTGAACAGGACAAACACCTCGTTATAGGAATATATGTTCGTTTATTTAAGGTAAAGAAAAGCCCGTGAGGGCTTGGCTTTATTGTAAAAGGATACGTTCATCGATATGGCACTTAAGCCACTGTTACTGCTGACTATCTGGTTTGCGGGTCATCTGCTGCTCTTTGATGAAGTTCCAGAAGCGGAGCATTTCGTCTCGCTTCTCTTTAGGAGCGTTTTGGAAATCTTTAAAAAATAAGCTAACCTCGGGGTCATCGATTTCTGTAGCTTGAATCGGGTCAGAGGGTCCTTCGAGGGCCTCTTCTTCTGTCGGAGCAAACCCGGCAAGCAATAGAAGATCATCCTTCTCCGAGCTGGTAAGAGCATCGGCTAAGGCGATAACCGTTTCTCTGGATGGATTGAAGCGGTTATTTTCTATGGAGTGTATAAATGAATAACTGACACCGGATCGTTCCCCGAGCTCTCTAAGTGAGAAATGGTTCATCTTGCGCAGATCCCGAATTCGAATGCCAAATTGCACCATATCTTTCATCGCTTCATCACCTATCTCTATTGTAAATGGTTGTAGATATAAAAAACAAGAGGAACAAATAAAAATGTTTAGAATTTCAAAACATTTGTGTTGAATTTTAAAACGAGAAGGGCTATGATTTGTTTAGAATTTCAAAACACTAAATTTTAGGAGATGATGAACAGATGGTAGAACGTATTTTACATATAGAAAAAGAACGAATAGATCAAAAAGCGACACGCAAACAAGTGGAAAAAGTCCTTGAAGCTCTTCGTATTTATAAGTCGATGGGGGCTGTGAGGAGAGAGAACGGAGCTATTTTGGACATGAAGCTGAATTGTATAGAGATGGAAAGTCCTACTGGGCACAAGACTGAGTCTGAGGATTTGATGATAAGGTTAAATTCAGAGTGTGAACATGCCCTATCCATATTAGAAGTAGACGAACAGGAGATTATTCGCAAACGTTACTTGCAAAAAGATAAGCAATTCGATTTCATGCTGTTTCATGAATTGAATATGAGTGAGCGCACATATCGCAGGGTGAAGGCTAAGGCAATAGCAAAACTGGCATATATGCTTCGGTTGGAAATAGTCTCTCAGTGACGACTCAAGTAGGGTGGCTATCGACAGATGGATATAGATGTTGAAGTTGTACAAGGTGATCATCAATTTGGCCGTTCGTTGGCATTTCATCCAAATATTGGTGTGATAAGATTGTTGTGTAGAGTAATGAGGGAGGTGATTATGCTGAAAAGGGCGCATAGGATAAGGTCCGGATCGAGCAGATTGTGAGAGCTGCTTAGGGGACGAATGGAAGGAGTGAAACGAGTGGTAGTTAGGTCTTTTAGGCAGTGTGCTTTTTGAAAAGAAAAAAATGTTTTGAATTTCAAAACATTTGCGAACTCACACTTCACTCACTCAATCACGCTTGAGGATTTGTTGTAAGAGGGAATGCTGGAGTGCAGTGCAGTAACGATGTTTATCATCGTTATAGAGGGCTTCGGCGGTGGGAACGTCGCGAGACGTTGTAAAACATGCTTACAGAAAAGCATAACCATCACCAAGCATATCTGACACAGAAAGGAGGTGAGAGAAGTGAATGATTAACATGGCAAATCAATTAGCGCTATATCTTCAGTCTGAAGGTGTGGGAACACTCGGGAGCGACATGTTCGTGGACGGTGTTCCACAGACCCCAGATGAGGCCATATGGCTTAGTCACGTTGGTGGCAGCTCGGAGTTTAAGCTAGACGCGCCGGGTAGCTGGCGCAAGCTGAGCTTGAACGTGAGAAGCACAACGCCGGTGGGGGCGCAGGATCGCATCTGGAGCGCTATTAACAAGCTGCTCAATCCGGATGACGGTGTCATCGAGGTGGACGGGCTAACCTACACGGTTCAAATTACTGTGCTGCCTGCTGTGCAGGACAAGGATGGGGCAGGCAGGTGCCTCATGAAATCTGCCCTGATCCTTCGGCAAGTAAAGCCTGTGCTAGAAACTTGGCTGAAAGCTATAACCGTATTTACCGAAGCGGCTTTAGGCTCACAGTGGCGCGTATACCGTGGATTCAACGGTACGTGTCGACCTAGCGTCTCATGGCAGTGTTTGAGCGTACGGAGTGCGTCGGAGTCAAGAGGTGCATGCCAGCTTACGAAACAATTCGTTGGGCAGATTGCTGCGAGGTCGGCCAATGAGTATCAGTTGGCGGCTCAAATATTACTGCTGGGACTGGCTGAACAAGCTAAATTGCCAATGGGAGGCGCTGGTAGCAGGTGGTTAACGGTGATTAATTCCAGTGCAACGATTCGCTCAGGGGATTTGTCCACGGGGATTCTAACCGTTACTTTAACGGGCGCCGCTGCAGCTCCGCAAGGCTCGTTACCTCTCATCGCTGGCGTTCAGACAGCAACAAGAATTCATAATTGAGGAAAATATCACATTCATAACATGGTGAGCGAGTTCGAAAGATTGTCAGGAAGCCAAAAATCCCGACAGCAGCCTCCCCGACCAATCTGAACAGAAAGGAGAAAAAACGAATGAATCAAATCGGTTTTAACCTGATTTCAGGCGCACTCGGAGCGCTCGCGACCAATGCCTTCGGCGAGTGGAACGAACTTCTTAGCCTATTTCTAATGGCGATACTCGTCGATTATGTAACGGGCATTGCAGCCTCGATGAAGGAACAGCGTGGCCTTAATAGCCAAGTTGGCTACTGGGGCCTTGCCCGCAAAGGACTGATGCTGCTCGTGATTATACTGGCTCACCGCATGGATATTCTGATGGATACAGACCTGATGAGAACGGGAGCGATTTATTTTTATTTGGCGAATGAGTTTATTTCTATTACTGAGAATTACGGACGATTAGGACTGCCGCTGCCCAGCTTTTTGAAGCAGATGATTCAAGTGCTGCGAGGCAAGGAGGAAAGGTTATGAGCAAGGAAAGCTTTATTGATCAATTAGCTCCAGCTGCACAAGCGGATATGCGGGAGTTTGGTATTTTAGCTAGTGTCACGATCGCTCAGGCTATTCTGGAAAGTGGCTGGGGTCGCTCAGCTCCTGGTAACAATTTGTTTGGGATCAAAGGAAGCGGTCAGCAGCAAGTTACGCAGGAATTTATTAACGGCAAGTGGATACAAATTGTGGATGGCTTTCGAGTATACGACAACTGGCGCGATAGCGTTCGTGATCATTCGCTGCATCTTGCTAACAATCCCAGATACGCAAATGTGCTACATGAAAGAGACTACAGATGTGCTAGTCAAGAGCTGCAGCGTGCAGGATATGCAACAGATCCGCAGTATGCGGACAAGCTGATTCGGA
This sequence comes from Paenibacillus germinis, assembly GCF_013141785.1. Taxonomy (NCBI): domain Bacteria; kingdom Bacillati; phylum Bacillota; class Bacilli; order Caryophanales; family Paenibacillaceae; genus Paenibacillus; species Paenibacillus germinis. The sequence goes on along the minus strand of NZ_WHOC01000094.1, from coordinate 33,273 downwards.
TTATTGAAGGGAGCGAGCTACTCGTTTTGATCAAATAGAGGAGGAAAGAGGGTATATGATGAGTTCTGAGGATGCGAATAAGATTATTAACTTTTTATCGGCTGCTTGGATGAGCACAGAGGATGCAGAAGCTAGAGTGGAGTTTCACCGTTTGGCTGATGAGCTTAGGAAAACATCTGGGCAGCAGTAAGCTGCTGAATTCTCAACAACGATGCGATAATCATCAAGCTGTTGGCGTAAAGCAAGTAACTCTTCAGTACGAATCAAAATAAGAGTCCCTAGGGACTCTTATTTTGGCATTTTCTCTTCACTGGAGGTAAATAGAAGTCTCCAAAGACTCTTATTTGCACCAATATTCCAATCTGGTGCATCTTTTTTAACAAATAGAAGTCTCTAGAAGCTTCTATTTTCATTTAAATCCGTAAATTGGCACATATAGAAGCCCCAAAAGACTTCTATTCTGGGAAAACGAGCTATTTTGGCCGTCACCGTCCCTATATAAGCCTAAATAAACAAATTTCTTCCTTTTGGATCCAGAATGTATGAGCGAATTCTCTGCTCCCCACTTGCAGGCTTTATTATCCCTTTGCTATGCAGGCTGTGAAGCCACTTTCGTGCGTGCTCAACACGGATGCCCAGATGTTCAGCGACTACATGCGGTTTAAGTGGATCTACGGTATTCGCAGCCAGCCGAGCAATTTCTTTTTCTCGATGTGTGAGTGATATAAGTTGAGTTTGATCGCCATACCAACGCGCCATGATGTTGAGGACGACTTGTTGGCAGCGTCGCGGATGCTGGGTGATATCATCGAGTGAGAACCGAAAAACCTTCCATTCGTCCAAAACCAACTGATTCTGCCGCATCAGGTTATCCCCGAAACGAGAGCGGTCAACATCTCGAGCATGCGGACCGTAACCGTCGATCTCGAAACAAATCCGATGTGGCGGACGGAGATATACAAAGTCGACAAATCTGGTGTTGTCCTGAAAATCCCTAACTTCATATTCCGGATGAAGATGGAGAAAATGTCCAATGAGCGGCCACCAGATTTGCTGCATAAATTGCTTTTCAGCATGACCATGTCCCTCCTTTAACCGGCGCAATCGCTCTCCTGAGCGTTTCTCCTCATGGAATCTTACAAAGTTTTCATGCTCTTTTACAAACTCCATCATTCCAACCTCCGACTATAAAGTGTTTTTTCTTATTTTCTCGCTATGTTCAACTTTAAGCTGAGCTGTGGTTTGGCCTAGCCTGGTGTGTGAAGTGAAGTCCTAACCTCCCCTGGAAAATAAAAATACCGCCTCTCCCAAAAGGGAAAGGCGGCATGTTCTTCACGCGTCGCGTAAATCTATATCACTATTTCATTAATGTATTATCACTATTTCTTTAAATTGCTATTTCCTAAAAAGCATACGCAATATGATCCTCAATATACTGCTCCAGCTTGATCCGTACATAAGGCGGCAAGGCTGACAGCATACAGCCATAACGGAAGTTGCGGCCGTCCGGCTCGATGCGAATCACGCGAGCCGTGATTGGCGGCAGTTCCGCTTCCTGCGGGAAGTGGATGACGATGAACATGTCCGGCGCAAGCGGGGCGGCAGATGTGATCTGCAGTCCGCTCTCGGACAAGTCGAAGAGGGTGCCGTCAATGTTTTGGCCGGAGAAGGAACCTTCCTGCTCCCATTGGTAAATGGACAGCTTCAGGCTGATGTCCAGCTTCACGCGCGTGTTCCGGCGGCGTTCGCGGCCAGAAAGCGGCGAGGCCGGTTTTTCTGAAGCAACGACAGGCTCGCTAGGTCGAACGACTTGTTGCCCCATCCATTCCTCATAACACTGAATGACGGAGCTCAAATCTTCTTCACCGAGGCCTTTGCTTAGGCCGATTTGGAATAAGTTGGTAGCCGATTGCAGCATGGGAGTTGGCAGTTGGAACTTGCCCGTAATTTCCTGAGCAAGCTGGAGATCTTTCAGCATCAGCTTCAGGGAGAATTGATTGCTGAAATCGCGATCGATAATCTTATCGCCTTTCAGCTGGGCCATCATGCTGTTCGCTCCGCCGGAACGAACAATCTCTAAGAATTGAGCAGGGTTTACACCTGCTTTAGTTGCAATCGATAAGCCTTCGGCTAAGCCGGCTAAATTAATGCCCACCATCGTGTTGTGGGCAAGCTTGGCGTACGAACCGGAGCCACTCGGACCAAGGTAAAGTGCTTTGCTGCCAAGTGCGAGGAATACATCTTGATGCTCATCGAACACTTCTTGGCTGCCGCCGACCATGAAAGTAAGCGTGCCTGCTTCGGCAGCAGGTTTACTGCCAGTGACAGGCGCGTCGAGGAAGTCGACGAAATGCGCTGCGAGCTCCTCGGCCAGCTTTTGACTTGTTTGTGGGGCTACGGTACTGGAGTCAATAATCGTCAGCGCGGGATGAACTCCACTCAGAATGCCTTGCTCACTGTAGAACGTTTCAAGTAGTGAAGCGTCATTGCTAAGCATTGTAATCAGCACATCCGAACTGCGAGCTACTTCAGCAGGGGTCAAACCCACTTCAGCACCAAGATGGGCGAGCTCGTCCGCTTTTTCAGCAGTCCGATTATATACAGTTACCATAAAACCTTTTTGAATAAGGTTAGCAGCCATGGGTTTGCCCATAGTGCCAAGTCCAATAAAGCCGATACGTTTCATGATCCTTCACCTCTAGATTCATTTTATCATGGTAATTATAACCTGTGAATTACTTTATAGGGCTCTTTGATCGGAGACCAAAGTCTCTCCGCTTACGCGATCGCTCATCGTTGAATATCATTCAATATAGGAAAGCTTACTTGCTTTTGGACAGGCAAATAAGTATGCTAGGAAAAGGAAAAAAATAGAGATGGAGGCGAGCATAGTGAGTAAGAAACTACAATTTGATTACAGTAAAGCACTATCCTTTTTATCCCAGCATGAGGTTGATTATTTGGCGGCTCAAGTAGAGCTAGCGCATGAACAGCTGCATAACAAAACGGGTGCAGGTTCCGATTATTTAGGATGGGTCGATCTTCCTGAGAATTATAATCGTGAGGAATTTGCTCGTATTCAGGCTTCCGCTAAACAAATTCAATCCGACTCCGAGGCGCTTGTTGTTATCGGTATCGGCGGTTCCTATTTGGGCGCACGCGCGGCTCTAGAGATGTTGTCTCATTCTTTTTATAATATTTTGCCAAAAGATAAACGTAAGACGCCTGAGATTTATTTCGTAGGAAATAACATCAGCTCTACATATGTTACGCATTTGCTTCAACTGCTTGAAGGCAAAGATTTCTCTGTGAACGTGATCTCGAAGTCCGGTACGACAACAGAGCCAGCGATTGCTTTCCGTATTTTCCGTGAGTTGTTAGAGAAGAAATATGGCAAGGAAGCTGCACGCAAACGTATCTATGCTACAACGGATCAAGAGAAGGGTGCGCTCAAAACACTCGCTACAGCAGAAGGTTACGAAACCTTTGTCATTCCAGATGATGTAGGCGGACGTTATTCGGTATTAACAGCTGTTGGTTTATTGCCAATCGCGACAGCAGGCATTAATGTGGAAGCGATTATGAAAGGCGCGGCGGATGCGCAGCACGAGTTCTCTAATCCGAAGTTGAGCGAGAATCAAGCTTATCAATATGCTGCTGTTCGAAATTCGCTCTACCGCAAAGGAAAAACGATCGAAATTCTCGTCAACTACGAGCCTTCCCTGCATTTCGTATCGGAATGGTGGAAGCAGCTGTTCGGTGAAAGCGAAGGAAAAGATTACAAAGGAATTTATCCAGCATCGGTAGACTTCTCGACGGATTTGCACTCGATGGGTCAGTTCGTTCAAGATGGCAACCGGATTCTATTTGAAACGGTCATTCAAGTTGATCAAGTGGCTGATCATATTACGATTGGCACAGATTCCGATGATTTGGACGGACTCAACTTCTTGAGTGGGAAAACAATGGATTTCGTGAACAAGAAGGCTTTCCAAGGTACGATGCTTGCTCACACGGACGGTAACGTACCGAACCTGATCGTAACGCTGCCGGATATGACGCCTTACTCCTTCGGATATATGGTGTATTTCTTCGAAAAAGCATGCGGTATCAGCGGTTACCTGATGGGTGTGAATCCTTTTGACCAACCGGGCGTTGAAGCTTATAAAAAGAATATGTTTGCTCTCTTAGGCAAACCGGGTTATGAGAAAGAAAAAGCCGAGCTTGAAGCACGATTGCAGCAATAATTCATGAATGCAAAGCACAGAACGACCAATCCGATGGGATTGGTCGTTTTTACCATTGAAAATTTCCATTATTTATGTGGTAAATTTTCTTTCTATATTGTCGAAGTCAAAGGATGTGTGTAGAATATAATGAAACAGATGTTTCCTTCTACCAAGAAAGGTCGGCTATGCTAGCACATTTCAAAACTATCCATTCGTACGGATCGTCGGAAATCATCATCAAGAAGTCGCGTTTCATCGGTCATGCCAAACCGGTAGAGTCAGAAGAAGAAGCTACCCTATTTATTGAAGCTATCAAGAAGGAACACAGGTCGGCCACACATAACTGCAGCGCCTATGTCATCGGAGAAAGGGATCAGATTCAGAAGCAATCTGATGATGGGGAACCGAGTGGTACAGCAGGAAAGCCGATTCTGGAAGTGATTAAGCATCAAGGACTTAAGAATATCGTTATCGTCGTTACCCGTTATTTCGGCGGCATCATGCTTGGCGCGGGCGGACTCATTCGGGCTTATACGGATGGAGCCGTGGTAGGTATTGAAGCAGGACAGCCAATTTATAAAGTCAATCATCAGCAAGTGCTGATTGAGGTGGATTATACGTGGTATGGCAAACTCGAGAACGAGCTGAGAAGTCAGGGGATGCTCTTAGGGGACATTCAGTTTACGGATAAAGTGACTGTAGCATGTTATCCTTTGGCAGCGGCAGCGGAAGCATTTATCAACTGGGCAACAGATTTTACACAAGGTCAAGGCGTTGTTATTGCAGGAGAGAACGAATACATGGTTCATAAGAGCTTGCCGGAATAGGCAGGCTCGGGACAAGGCACAACTAATTTCATAGAAGCTAAGGATGCGGAGGGATAGGAATGGCTAGGAAAGCAGTCGCGCAAGAGCTTAGCAGAGAACGAATACTTGCGGAAGCGCGGGAATTATTCGCTACTTTTGGCTATCGCGCTTTAACGATGCGCAGCATCGCAAAAGCAATGGGGTACAGCCATGGTGCGTTATATTACCATTTTAATGAGAAAGCTGAACTGTTTTATGCATTAATCAAGGAAGATTTCTCCGAATTAGTACAGCGTCAGCGGGAAATGATTGTTCGTGAGCAAGGGTTTAGCGTGAATCTGCTTCAAAAGTTGATGATGGAGTTCGTCTGGTTTGGTTTGAACAATCCGCATCACTACGAAATGATGTTCATGATTAACGAGCCAGAGCTGCAGCAATATTCGCGAACTGAGCAAGCACAATCCTTGGAAATGTTTGCTATTGTCATCCGTCAAGTGATGGCCGATCAACCGGGAGCCGAGAGCAGGAAGTTTACACTTCCGTGGAATTTGTTCATGTCCTTACATGGCTTTATCTCCTACTGCATTCAGTTTAAACAATCCTACGAGGATGCGCGGAAACTGGCTGAAGAGCATATCCGCCTCATCTGTGTCAGCTTAGATTTAGATTCCCATGAACAGCAGCGCCCGCTTGTGACATTACTCAATACAGAATCTGCATAAAGAAAAAGTCCCTGTTTAGTTGCTTCATAGCAACGAAAACAGGGACTTTGTTTGTCAATCCGTCACAGGGGAAGCGCCCTCTGAGACTTTCTTTTAGATAGAGATAAAGATGCCAACGTAACACCACCTACAATGAACAGGGAACCAAACAACTGCTGCGAGGTAACGAGCTGGCCGAGTATCACATATCCGACAATCATCGCGACAAACGGTTCCAGGTTCGAGAACATCGCTGCCTTCGCCGCTCCAACCTTGTGCAGCTGGCCGTTCCAAATGAGGGTAACCATTCCGTGCATCAGAATAGCGGTGAAAATTAACATGACCCATGCCCATGCTTCGTGACTGATTGTCCACCCTGTTCCATTTGCCAGTACGACCGGTACCATCGTGCCGAACCCGATCAAGGTCGAGTAAACCGTGGTAATGATGGGGGGCAGCCTTCGAGCCAGCAGACGTACTAGTACAATGGAGATAGCAAACGTAATCATCGTGATAAAGATCCAGAGGTGACCGATATTAAATTCAAGTCTGGCCCCATTATAAACGACGAGAAACACACCCGAGATTGCCACGAGCGAACCAGCTAGCATGTTTACCGTTAAAGTTTCTTTTAGAAATAGGGCTGCTAAAAGCGCAGTCGTAATGGGAGTTAGTGCGAGAATGAGCGCCGAGGTGGTAGGGTCGGCTGTTTGTAAGCCTTGATAAAATGACCACTGGTTAATAAAGACGCCGATAATGCCAAGCAGAATGAGCAGCTGCCACTCTTGTTTGCGAACGGGAACGAAACGATGTCGAACCCGTGTGTAGCAAATTAGAAACAAGGAGATAAACAACAAGCGAGCCATGACTAGAAACAGAGGAGAAAACTGTTTGACGAGTATGTTTCCGAAGACAAAGTTGCTCCCCCAAACCGTAACGCAAACGATTAATAACAAATAGGAACGAAGCATATAAGTGGATTCCTCTCAATGATTTCCCAGGCGTTTCTTTATAAACTTACCGCTCCAATACACAATTACGAGTAGGCTGGAAACCATCATACTAACCCAGACGGCATCTAAGTTCCCTAACTTGTATCGACTTGTATAGCCCGCGATCAATCCGATCAATGCGCAGAGAGGTATGAAATTGTCCACTTTTCCTCTGCTGAACACAATGAACAGAACAGGGACAATGAGCGCAGCGTAAATAATTCCAAAGAAAAAAAGCAACTCCAGAAGTGTAGGTGTGAAAAAAAAGGTAAGCGCAAAAGACAGAACGCCAATCACTACCGCCAGCAAGTATCCCATACGCATCTTCTGCTTCTCATTGGCGTCAGGTTTAAAGAGTGGATACACGTTACCCGCAATGAGACTGATCATGGAATGCATCCCTGCCCCGAAGGCTGAGGTAACGGCACCGAATGAACAAAGGCCGAACAAAACCAACAAGAATACCGTATCAATCTTGCGGATAAGATCAAATAAGAGCGAATAAATGTTATGAAAACTGCCTGTAAATATAACGACCATGATTAGCGAAGAGAAAGCCAACGGAACGGTTGCCCAGATGAGCCCAGAAAGTAGGAAGGTGGGCACGACTTTTTTAATTTCAAGCATATATAGACGCTGCCACGTTGCTTGGTCGACGAAAACCTGCCCGAAGCCAATCAATAGTCCTGTGCACATAAAAAATAATCCTTCGTGATTGTTGAGCACGAGCAGATAGGGATGATAGAGACGAATCCCCTGATAAACGTTTTCAACCCCTTTTTCGATGAAGAAATAGAGAGGGATGAGGATGGCTGCGGCAAACATACATATGACTTGAACGAACGCCAACCGCTGAATAAGGACAATCCCGCCAAAGCCGACGTATACGACGCAAAACAAGAAGAAACAAAGCAATCCGATAGAAATCGGGATACCAAACAAAATATTGACAAGCACGCCTGCAGCCATTCCCTGCATAAACAAGCCCTCAATACTGGTGATAAGCAGGACAGCGATCATCATCCAGTAGCCGAGGCGGTGAAGTTTAAATTGAAAAAAATCCCCAATGGTCAAACCCTCGCCATACTCTTTACGCACTCTTTTTCCAAGCCAGCCAAAAGCCATTAGAGCAATGGCCCCCATAAGAGCATAGCCAATTCCGCCAAATATGCCATATTTGACCAGCGCTTCGGGGGAGGCGAAGATGGTAATGCCGGTTACCCATCTGGCCAAGATCGATATGACTCCCAGACCTATGCCTATCTTAGCTGCTCCCTGAACATATTCACGAAATGATTGGTAAAACAAAGTTATTTCTCCTTCTCGCGATATTCTTTAGGTGTTTGGCTCGTACTCTTGCGAAAAATGGTGCAAAAGTAATGTTGGCTGTTAAAACCACTTTTCTCTGAGACCGTAGAAATACTCCAGTCGGGATGAGAAACCAAATATTTTTTGGAAATCTGAATGCGGTATTGCATCAAATATTCGGAGAATGATACACCCACCTCGTCATGAAAACGGCGACTTAAATAGGTTGGGTTAATGTGCACCTCCGCGGCAAGGTCGGCAAGTGCGAGCTTGTCTGCATATTTTTCATGAATGATCGTGAGCGCATCATGAATAACATGGGAGTATTTTGACTGTGGCATCTTGTTGCGGTATTTGCTTAGAATATCAACCAATTCACTTTGAATGACCGGCTTTGTCATATAATCAACCACGCCTAGCCGGATGGACTGTTTGGCATAATGGAAGTTTTGGTAGGCAGTGACGATAATGATGTCGATATCTGGATGATGCTGACGCAGTTCTTCTCCAAGCTCCAGTCCCGATTTGCCTGGTAAATTGATATCCAGAAAGGCAAGATGAATCTTTACCTTTTGGCTAATAGCTATAGCCTGGCAGCTGTCGGATGCCTTGTGCAAGTTCCAAAACGGAAAAAGCGGGTGAATCAGATATTCAAGTTGTTCCAGCTCAAGGGGCTCATCATCCACTAGTAATACATTCATTAGGGCACCTCTTTTAAGTTAGGTTCTGAGATGAAAGGCCACTTGACTTGCACATTAGTACCAGTGTTGGGGATAGATTGAATCTGTATGCTGGCTCGATCGGCGAAGTATAAATGCAAACGGCGTCTAATGTTATCCAAGCCATGCCCATTTTTCCACTCAATTTCCACGGCCTCTTGCTCTATCGTGCCATTATCGAAGACCAGAAGATTAGCCGTATCATGATCGAGGGAAAAATGGATGTTAAGGTTCACGGGTCCGATTTTCCGTTCCAGCCCATGCTTAAAGGCATTCTCAACAATGGTTTGCAAAACAAAAGGCGGGATATAGGCTTCCTCGATTTCTTCATCACACGTTAGTGTTACCGTAAGGCGAGTGCCGAAACGCAGCTTCTGAATCTCGATATAGTACTCCGTGTAACGAATCTCCTCCCGAAGTGGGATCACGGGTTCCGTGGTCTTGTACTTAAACTTAAGGAATTGGGAGAAGACCTCAAGGGCTCTTACCAATTCTTCCGTACGTTCGAGTCGCGCCAAGGTTAGAATCACGTTCAATGAGTTGAATAAAAAATGGGGCTGAATTTGTTGATTTAATTGGTTGTAAAGCGATTGCTGGAGCTCTTTTTCCAGCTCGATCTTCTTCGTTTTATTTTCCAGCAGGTCAATGCGTTTCTCAAAGACAAACAAGAATAATAAAGTAAAAGCTCCAATGATTGGAGCTAAAATAAACAACAAGATGAGTAAGGTAAAACCCTCAAAGCTAAGCATGAGATCCCTTCTGCATACGGTTTTAATTTATAGTTTCACTACCATTTTAATTTATTCGTCCTGTTAAAGCGAATTAGTAACCAACATTTTTAAGTAACCAAGTGGCAAGCTACTTGGTGTCCCTCACCGCTAAAGCGAAGCTCCGGCTCATGTGATCTGCACATTTCGACGACAAACGGGCAGCGCGTATTGAAACGGCATCCCTGAGGTGGATTGATGGGAGAAGGCACATCGCCTGTCAATAGGATGCGTTCTCTCTTTTCTTTCTGATTGGGTACAGGAATGGCAGAAAGAAGAGCTTTCGTATAAGGGTGCTGTGGATTATCGAATAGTGATTTTTTATCTGCGATTTCTACGATTTTACCTAGGTACATAACCATAACCCGATCGGAAATGTGCCGTACTACGCCTAAATCATGGGAAATGAATAAATAAGTCAGCTTATATTGGCGCTGCAGCTTCTTTAGCAGGTTCAGCACCTGAGCCTGGATAGACACATCGAGTGCGGAAACAGCTTCGTCGCAGATGATCAGCTTGGGCTCCACAGCTAGTGCCCGTGCGATGCCGATGCGTTGGCGCTGGCCGCCGCTGAATTCATGCGGGTATCGGTCGATATGGTCAGACCGTAACCCGACATTGTCAAGCAGTTCTTTAATACGGTCTGTCCGCTTTTCCTTCGGGATGACGTCTTGAATGGTCAACGCTTCGCCGAGAATTTGGCGGACGGTTTGTCTTGGATTCAGCGATGCGAAAGGATCCTGGAAAATGACCTGCATGTCCTTGCGCAGCTTCCGGAGCTCGCTCTTGTTCAGAGCGAGGACATCCTTATCCTGATAGTGGATATCTCCACTGGTAGGCTCATCGAGTCGTAATATAGCTCGTCCCGTGGTTGATTTGCCACAGCCGGACTCACCAACGATGCTAAGCGTTTCTCCTTCATAGATGGTAAAGCTGATGTCATCAACAGCCTTTACGTGGTTCACTGTTCGGCCAAAGATACCGCCTTTGATCGGGAAGTATTGTTTCAAATGGTTGATTTCAACTAAAACCTGCTTATCATTGGTACTAACCACAGGTACTATCATTTGAATGCCCCCTATCTTTCAATTGCAACTTTGGTTGTGCGTCCCACTCCGGCGTATAGATCCAGCAGCGGACCTGACTGCCGCCTCCGACATCGTTAAGCTCGGGCAGCGTTGTCTGACAAAGTTCTCTGGCTTGAGGACAGCGTGGAGCAAACCGGCATCCCGTAGGCATGTTGTAGGGGCTGGGAACACTTCCCTGAATCGCCTGCAGCTCTTCACGGTCTTGGTCCGGTCGAGGCAGGGAGTTAAGCAATCCTACTGTGTAGGGGTGTTTGGGATTAGCAAATAACTCGCTCGCAGCGGTATATTCCACGATCTTGCCGGCATACATCACGGCTACGCGATCACATGTTTCAGAAACGACCCCGAGATCGTGGGTGATCATAATGATGCTCATGCCCAATTGCTTTTGCAGCAGCTTCATCAAATCCAAGATTTGGGCTTGAATCGTTACATCAAGAGCGGTGGTCGGCTCATCGGCAATAAGGATCTCTGGATTGCAAGCCATCGCCATGGCGATCATTACCCGCTGCCGCATCCCGCCGCTCAGTTCATACGGCTCTTGTTTGGCGCGTTTCTCCGGGGAGGGGATGCCGACTAGACGCAGCATATCGACAGCTTTCTCCCAGGCTTCCTTTCTCCCGAGCTTTTGGTGATGGCGGAACACTTCCGCTATTTGTTCCCCAACCGAGTAGACCGGGTTTAAGGAAGTCATGGGTTCTTGGAAAATCATCGAGATTTCGTTGCCGCGGATGGCACCCATCTCTTTATCCGTTTTTTTCAATAAGTCTTGTCCTTTGAACAGGATTTCTCCATTAACGATTCGCCCCGGAGGGCTGGCGATCAGCCTCAGAATAGAAAGTGATGTAATACTTTTACCGCAGCCCGATTCGCCTACAAGTCCAAGTGTTTCCCCTTTATGAAGCGTGAAGTCAATGCCGTCAACAGCTCTGCTTACGCCTTCGTCGGTAAAGAAGTGTGTCTGAAGATTGCTTACTTCCAAAACCTTTTCTTGTTGTTTAAGCATCTCGTTCCCTCCTTTTAATCCAGCTCGATACGTTTGTTGAAGTTACGATAGAGAACGTCAACCGCAAGGTTAACCATGACGAAAATGACGGAAGCGACCAGCACGCCACCCTGTACCATGGGCAAGTCGCGCATTCGAATGGCATCAACAATAAGCCGTCCTAGTCCGTTAATGGCAAAGACAGATTCTACTAATACCGTACCGCCAAGTAGTACTCCGAACTGTAGTCCCACCACGGTAATGACAGGAATCAATGCATTCTTGAGGGCGTGCTTATAAATAACAACGTGTAATTTTAACCCTTTAGCTTTGGCTGTCCGTATATAATCTTGGCGAATGACATCCAGCATGGTGGAGCGCGTCATCCGTGCGACAATTGCGGCACCTGAAGCGCCTAAGGTGATAGCCGGGAGCACAACATGCTTCCATGTTCCCCAACCTGCGACAGGAAAGAGGTGCATTTTTACTGAGAAAAAGTAAATTAGTGAGAGTCCGAGACAGAAGCTGGGCAAGGATACGCCGAGCAGAGCGATGATCATGATGGTAATATCCGATGCTTTGTATTGCTTAGTAGCCGAAATGATTCCGGCAAGCATCCCGAAGACAATAGTGATGAATATACTGGCCACGGCTAGCTCGATGGTAGTAGGTAATCGGGTCATGATTTCGCTAAAGACAGGCAGATTGGAACGAAGGGATACCCCAAAGTCTCCTCGGACCACGTCGATGACGTATTGGAAATATTGAATAAAGAGCGGCTGATCTAACCCCAATTGATGTCGGATGCGTTCAACCGTCTCCGCTGAAGCGCCTTCTCCTGCAAGTAGAACGGCCGGATCGCCCGGAACGAGCTGCATAATCAAGAAGACGACTAGAATGACGCCTAACAGAACCGGGATCATCTGAAGTAACCGGCGAATGATGTATACGAACATGGATATCCCCCTTAGAGTTTTCCTTTAGGAAAACTGTCTTCGTAAGCATACGCTTAGAGCTTTCCGTCAGGAAAGCTAGCTTCGAAAGAATAAGCTTATTGTTTCATCCTTGGATCCAATGCGTCTCTGAGCCCGTCTCCAAATACGTTAAAGCCTATGACTAATGTGGAGATGGAAAGTCCAGGAAACAATGCCAGATAAGGTACTGTGAATAAAAAATCGCGTCCGTTGCTCAGCATGGCACCCCATTCAGGCAATGGCGGTTGCGCGCCAAGTCCCAAGAAGGACAATCCCGCGGCAGAGAGGATGGCCGTTGCTAGTCTTAGAGTGGCTTGAACGATAATCGGTGACAAAATGTTTGGAAAAATGTGTACGAAAATAATCCGAAGATCGCTTGCTCCCAAAGAGCGAATGGCGTCGATATACTCCAACTTTTTAATTGATAAGGTCGAACCACGGACGATCCGAGCGAACATCGGAATGGAAAACACGCCGATCGCAATCATCACGTTGATTAAACTGGGGCCTAAAGCGCTAACGATGGCGAGTGCGAGCAATATGCCCGGAAAAGCAAGCAATACGTCGATCACGCGCATAATGATCGTGTCCACCCATTTCCCGTAATAGCCAGCAAATAATCCTAGAACGATTCCGAAGAAGGCTCCGATAAACACGGCTACGAATCCTACGGAGAGTGAGAGGCGTGTCCCGATGATCAATCGGCTTAACACGTCGCGGCCCTTATCGTCCGTCCCCATCCAATGTTCGGCTGAGGGAGGTTTTAGTTTGTTCACTAATTCAATATGATAGGGATCATATGGAGCTAGAAGCGGAGCGAAGATCGCGACAAGGAAGTAGAAAAGAATGACATAACCGCCCACCATCGCCAACTTATTTCTCCGAAGCTTTAAATAAAATGTTCTCCACTTGCTAGGACGATAGGAGAGAATCTGATTTGGTAGCGCTTGCTTTTTATCGGCATATTCAACATTCATCTAGCAAACCTCCTTTGTTAAGTTAAAGTTATCAGAAAACGAAGCGAAGTAAATAAGCTTTGTGCAACTCGTAAAGATACCTTAAATAGAAGTAAAGATTGTGAAAATAAAACACAGAATATTCTTTATAATTGAGGTTGTACGAGCAAATCACACCGAATTTTGGAAGAGAAAGGGTGAGCATTTCGTGAGTTCTGCCTATTGGTTAACCAGTGTTCGTTTGGAGAGCGGTTATTTATTTGAAAATGACGTGATCTCCGGGACAGAGACTGAAATCTGTCATCTATGTATAGAGGATGGTGTCATCCGTGAAATCATTTCAACTGACACCCCCTTGGACTCGGATCTTCCGAAGCGAGACGGAAAGAACCTGCTTTTACTGCCATCATTTATTGAGAAACATGTTCATTTGGATAAGACGCTGATCGGGGAAACGTGGCGTGCTGTCACCCCTGCAGCTAATATCATGGAACGCTGCGAATTGGAGAAACGGATTCTACCTACGCTGCCAACCACGATCAACGAGCGTGCGGGCCTTTTGCTGGATACTCTGCTGAGCGCAGGGTCGACTGAAGTGCGAACGCATGTAGATATTTATCCGGAAGTAGGTTTGCGCAGCTTGGAAGCTGTGCGTCAGGTTTTAGAAAATTATGAGGGGAAGCTCTCTTATGAAATTGTAGCTTTTCCGCAGCATGGTTTGCTGCGTTCTAAGTCCAAAGAACTGGTCAGAGAAGCTCTTCGTGAAGGCGCTACCCTGATAGGCGGCGTTGATCCTGCAACGGTAGACGGGGACATTGAAGGATCTTTACAACAAATGATGGAGCTGGCCGTTGAAGCTAATGCGGGCGTTGATCTACATCTGCATGATCCGGATTACTTAGGCACGTTTACAATGAGACGTTTGGCAGCGCTTACGATGGAAGCGGGCTTACAAGGTAGAGTGGCGATCAGCCACGCATTCGGGTTGGGAGAGGTGCCAGCAGGAGAGGCAGCCGACCTTTCAGCCGTGCTTGCGGAGGCAGGTATTACGATTGTTACAAGTGTTCCTCATAGCAGAACGCTGCCACCGGTTCCACTTCTGCACGATAAAGGGGTGTCTGTTGCTGCTGGCTGCGATAATATCTTTGACAATTGGCAGCCTTTCGGTAACGGGGACATTCTGGAACGAGCAGGCCGTTTAGCGGAACGCTTCCGCTGGATTGATGAGTATTCCTTGTCACAGTCGCTTGGTTTCATTACTGGAGGAAAGACACCGCTGGATAGGGAAGGTAATCGAGTATGGCCGAAAGTTGGAGATGAGGCGAGCATGGTGCTGGTGGATGCTAGCTCTACAGCGGAGGCGGTAGCTAGAAGAGCCGAACGCAGAGCGGTCTTTTACCAAGGGAGACTGGTTGCGGGAGTGTTAAATCATGATTGATTTATTGCTCGTTAACGGTGTTGTCATCACGATGGATCAAGAACGGCGAATTCTCGAGAATGGAGCTGTCGCCATCCACAATGGAAGAATTCTGGAAGTAGATGACACCGAGCTGATACTTGCGAAGTATGAAGCGAAGAAAACGATAGATTGCAGCCATCACTGTGTATTGCCTGGACTGATTGATGCCCACGGTCATGGCGGTCACTCGATGTTCAAGACCATCGCCATGGATAACATCAGTTTCTGGATGCCAATCATGACGCATACGTATAAGCATTTTGTTACGGATGAGTTCTGGTATTACGAAGGAAAGCTGAATGCGCTTGAGCGCTTAAAGGCAGGGATTACGACAGGCGCGTGTGTGCTTGGTTCTATGCCTCGCTCGGACGATCCTATCTTTGCATTGAACCATGCCAAAGCTTATGCCGAAGTTGGCATACGAGAAATCGTCTGTACGGGTCCTTGCAATCCGCCATGGCCGCATTCGTTCAGCCGCTGGGTGGATGGGAAACGCGTAACCAGAGACGTGACTTATGAAGAGGTGTTGATGGGTGCCGAGGCCGTTATCGAAGCGCTCAATCATGCTCACGACGACCATATTCGTGCCTTTATCACACCTTTTGTTATCGTTACTTCCGTAAACCCTTCAGCCCCGACTCCGCCGGACCAGTTGTACGGTTTAACCGAGCATGATCGGTATCAAGCGAAAAAGATTCGCGAGATCGCCCGGAAATACAAAACGCGGATTCACTCGGACGCCTTTGGAGGCATGATCCATCTAGCTATTCAAGATAAAGAAAACGCTCTGCTGGGGCCAGACGTGCATCTGCAGCATTGTCGCGGCATTTCATTTGACGAAGCACGAATTTTGGCTGAAACAGGTACGAATGTTAGCTCTGCTCCAGGGTTTGGACAAGTTAATGCACGAACTCCGATAACGGAACTGATTGAAATGGGCGCAACGGTGGCGATTTCCACAGACGGTACCTCCCCGGCAGCCAGCTTTGACATGTTTCAAGCGATGCGCAAGACGCAGATGATTCATCAGGCGGCACTAAAAGATTACTACTATTTGCCGGCCGGCAAGCTGCTGGAAATGGTAACGATTGATGCGGCGCGCTGTGTTGGCTGGGATGATGAACTAGGCTCATTGGAAGCAGGCAAAAAAGCGGATGTGATCACGGTCAACATGCGCCAGCCTCATTTGACACCTGAATATATGTATGTGCATCGGTTGGTGCATCAAGCGGTGGCGAGCGACGTAGACAACGTCATTGTGAATGGGAAAATCGTGATGGAAGACCGCAAGGTGCTCACGGTTGACGAACTAACGGCGCTTGATGAAGCTAATGAAGAAGCAAAGCGGACGATTGAACGCGCCGGGTTGCAGAAGTATATGGAACCGACCAAATATTTCTGGGGTCACGCTAGGGCTTATGTGGATGAGAAACGTTTTGATCCTGAGCTGCTGTAAGAGTTTGCAAATTATATAGGAAGAAAGGGTGGGTGTAACCATCATGAGTATGACTTCGACTTATTGGCTAACCAACGTCTGTCTGGAGAGTGGCTATCGCTATGACAATGGAAGAATTGTAGGAACGGAGACGGAGATCTGCCATATCCTCATTGAGAATGGGAAGATTGCACAAATCGTATCTGCGGACACATCCTTAGATAGCGATCTGCCTAAGCAAGATGCTAAGAACTTGCTCCTGCTTCCAGCGTTCCGCGACATGCATATTCACATCGATAAAACGTATTATGGTGGGCCTTGGAAAGCTTGTTCACCGCCCGTGAATATCTTTACTCGTTTAAAGGAAGAAGAGACGCTGCTTACTCGTCTGCTGCCGACAGCAAGGGAGCGGGCGGAAGCGATGCTTGGGCTTTTGCAGAAGAACGGCACCACGCATGTCCGAACCCATTGCAACATTGATCCTTATATTGGCTTGAAAAATCTTGAAGCTACCCTGCAAGCTTTTGAAACTTTTTCAGGCAAGCTTTCTCACGAAATTGTAGCCTTCCCTCAGCACGGTCTGCTGCGCAGCAACGTTGTGGAAATGGCCCGTGAGGCGCTGCGAATGGGGGCGACATCAATGGGCGGCGTAGATCCGGCCTCGGTTGATCAGGACATTGAGAAATCATTGAACACCATTATGGATCTGGCTGTAGAGGCTGATGCTGACGTCGACATCCACATTCACGACCCAGGTCACTTAGGCATATTCACTTTCAAAAGGCTTGCCGCACTAACGGAGGAAGCGGGTTGGCAAGGACGCGTGACGGTCAGTCACGCCCTCGGTCTGGCCGACGTTCCGGTAGAGCTGCAAAGCGAGGTGGCAGAGTTGTTTGCTCAGCTCGGAATCGCCATCACATCGACCGTGCCCATTAACCGGGCGACGATACCGATTCCGCTTCTGAAGCAAAAAGGCGTCTCCGTATCTCTAGGCGACGATAGCATCACAGATCACTGGTCGCCATTCGGTCAAGGGGACAGCTTGGAAAGAGCGGGTCGTCTGGCAGAGCGATTCCGCTGGAGTGACGAGCGCTCGCTTTCGGAGGCGCTGGGCTTTATTACAGGAGGAAAGGTTCCGCTATCCGAGGAAGGCGTCCGCGTTTGGCCGGTCGTCGGCGATGAGGCAAGTGCGGTTCTTGTTCACGCCGGTTGCTCGGCGCAAGCGGTGGCGCGCAGAGCCGAGCGCCAAGCGGTGTTATATCGCGGGAATATTGTTTCTGGTTCGTTGTAGGCATCAAAGGCATAGCTTTCTCTCATCAGGGAGGGGGATATGCCTTTTGTTTACCACATAAGAAAGTATAAGTTTTCGGATCACGAAAACCGCTTTCTTATTGGCGATAAAACCTACATCTAAACGCGGTCGCTCATCTTTGAATGGCCTCGATAGAGGTTTTCTCATGTTTTGGGTTGTAGAAAATGGCTCAAACGAATCGTGAGGAACGAGGAGGCGCTATTTTCAAAAAAAGTGCTGTAAATTGAATGTTGCGGAACGTGAGTGCTCTATTTGGTCAAATTGAACGATTTTTAGGCAAAAACATTGATATAGCGCCTCCTAGTTCCTCATACTCAAGAATTAGGGTGATTTTCTCGAAATAGCGAATCGAGGTTCCCCCTCATAAGAGTTTCGGGATAAACCTGATCCTTTTTCAAAAGAAGTAAAGATTATATAAATAGAAGTAAAGATTATGAAACTAAATAATCTGAAAATTATTTATTATCTAAATAAGAAGATAAATTCAAAGTGGAAAAGGGGACTTTGTATGATAAAACAAATTGTTAGCGCTTTCTTAATTGTATCCATGGCCTTAACCGGTTGTTCCTCCGTTAAAGAAGCAAGTGGCGACAGCAAGGAAACAACCAATGTGGCACAGAAGAACGGCGGTACACTAGTCGTCGCTAGACTGAGCGATGCGAACAACCTTGATCCGCATTTCAGCACACAGATCAACTCCATGGCCGTGATTCAGCATAAGATTTATGAAGGTCTTGTTCAACTGGATAAGAACAGTGAGTACAAGCCTTTGCTTGCAACCGAATGGAAACAGTTGAATGATCTTACGTGGGAGTTTAAACTACGCAAAGATGCAACGTTCCATGACGGTACGCCATTCAACGCAGATGCGGTGCGCAAGACAATTGCACGCGTACTGGATAAGAATCAACCTACGCCGAAAGCGAATCTATTTTCGATGATTAAAGAAGTCAAAGCGGTGGACGATTATACGATTCAGTTCATTCTTGAGTATCCGTTTGCTCCGCTTCTATCCATATTAGCAAGTGCGGAAGGCAGTATGCTTAGTCCCAAGGCGATTGAACAGTATGGAAAAGAATTAACGAAACACCCTACAGGTACAGGACCGTTCCGATTCGAATCGTGGACTCCCGGGCAAGAAATCGTACTTGTGAAAAATGAAAGCTACTGGGGAGATAAAGCAAAGCTTAATAAAGTCATTTTTAAAACAGTTCCCGAGGATACGACTCGCATTGCCATGATTGAAACCGGAGAAGCTCAGGTTGCTGAACAACTGCCGGTTACCGAAATCGACCGCGTAAAATCTTCCTCTACCATGAGTCTTGGCCGATATGACGCCTATGCTGTGGATCATATTGGTTTTAATACGAGCAAGAAGCCGTTTAACGATATTCGTGTACGTCAGGCCGTTGCTTATGCCATTGATAAAGAAGCGATCATTAAAGGTGTTTATAACAATGTCGGCAAGGTATCCAATTCGAGCTTGGGTCCGAAGGTTATTGGTTATAGTCCCAATATCAAAGGGTTTACCTACGATTTGAACAAAGCTAAGCAATTGCTTGCAGAAGCCGGATATCCGAACGGATTAAAGGCTACGGTGTATTTGAACGATAATAAAGCGCGAATCAATGTGGCGGAAGTGCTTCAATCGCAATTAAAAGGGATCGGAATCGATCTCCAAGTGAAAGTGATGGAATTCGGAGCCTATCTCGACGCAGCATCGAAAGCTCAGACTGAAATGTTCATTAGCGGTTGGGGGAATGCCACAGGCGACGCTGATTATAACCAGTACAACCTGTTCCACAGCAATTCTCACGGTGTTCCTGGAAACCACTCCTTCTATGCCAACAAAGAAGTAGATAAGCTTATCGAAAGTGGACGTAAAGAAGCGGACCCAGAAAAACGCAAGCAAATTTATGAAAAAGCACAGGCGATCGAAATCAATGACGTAGCCTTATTGCCTTATCGCAGCTCGGAGAATTTAGCGGCAATTGCCAAAAACGTGCAAGGTGTTTGGATCAGCCCTTCTGGGTACATTGAAATTAATGAAGTGACGATGAAATAAAGGATGTAAAAATAACGAAAAGTAGTAAAGATAATGTAAATAGACGTAAAGATCGTGCAAGGCTCTTTGGCTATTATTTTTTATAATGCTTATAAGCATATTCGCTGCAACTTCAACATGATTGAAACAGGAGGGTTTACTTTGAAAAGAAATCTTATACTCGGCGGTCTTCTTGCCATGTCTCTCGTTGGTATGACAGCGCTAGCCGGATGCTCTTCTTCATCAGATTCGTCAGTAGATAGTGGGAAAGCTGCTGAAGCTCCAAAGGCAGGCGGGACGCTGACCATCGCTAGAAAGGCGGACGCCAACAACTTGGATCCGCAATTTATTACGAACATTCCTTCAGCTAACTACATCTTTGGTAAAGTTTACGAAGGACTAATCAAGACGGATAAGAATATGGATTACAAGCCTGCTCTAGCAGCAGAGTGGAAGCTGGTCGACGATTTAACTTGGGAATTCAAGCTGCGCAAGGGCGTGACCTTCCACGATGGAACGCCTTTCACTGCCGAAGCCGTCAAGAAGACCATGGAACGCGCTCTGGATCCGAAAGTAAATTCGCCACGCGCGAGCAATTTCTCCATGGTAAAAGAAGTGAAGGCTGTGGATGACTATACGGTGCAATTCATTCTGAAATACCCGTATGCCCCTCTTCTGTCGATCCTTGCGAGCAACGAAGGCAGTATCCTTAGCCCGAAAGCCATTGCGGAACAAGCTGACAAGCTGTCGAAAAACCCTATTGGAACAGGTCCATTCAAATTTCAGTCTTGGACGCCAGGCCAAGAAATGATCCTCCTCAAAAACGATAGCTACTGGGGAGATGTACCGAAGGTAGATAAGGTTGTTTATAAAGTAGTGCCTGAGGATACTACGCGTGTAGCGATGGTGGAATCCGGAGAGGTTCAGATCAGCGACCAATTGCCTGTAACTGAATTAAATCGCGTGCAAAATTCCTCTTCCATGACGCTGGCTCGCGCCGAAGGACTGGGGGTAGAATACATCGGGTTTAATGTGAAGAAAAAACCGTTTGACGATGTACGCGTTCGTCAGGCATTCGCCTATGCCATTGAGAAGGAGTCCATTATCAAAGGTGTATATAACGGTGTGGGCAGTAGAGCCACCTCAGCCTTATCTCCTAAGATGATTGGCTTTAACCCTAATTTGCACGATTACGATTACAACGTCAACAAAGCAAAGGAACTGCTTGCCGAGGCAGGCTTCCCAAATGGATTTAAAACGTCAATTGTTACCGATGATAGAAAAGAGCGCATCAATCTAGCGGAAGTTATTCAATCTCAATTGAAAGGGATTGGCATCGATCTCGAAATTAAGGTGATGGAATATGGCGCCTATCTAGATATAACCGGCAAAGGCGAACATAACATGTTTATCGGAGGTTGGGGGAACGCGACCGGCGATGCGGATTATAATCAATATAATGTGTTTCACAGTTCTTCTCATGGAAGCAAAGGCAATCTTGCTTTCTATACCAATCCGGAAGTGGATAAGCTAATCGAAGAAGGTCGTCGTGAAAAAGATGTGGAGAAACGCAAAGCCATTTACGCTAAAGCGCAAGAAATCGAGATGAAAGATAGTCCTCTGATTCCTATCCGAACGATTGATCACGTTGCAGCAACGTCTAAAAGTGTAAAAGGATTCTCGTTAAATCCAGTAGGATATCTGATGCTTAACGATGTTACCGTAAAGTAATGGAGACACAGAAACATCGGTTCTACGGCAGCTTAAGTACATTTCAATGGTTTATTTTCCTGTTGGCCAATTCTGTTGCACTACCTATCGTTATCGGCGGCATTTTTCATTTGTCGATGGAGGAAGTATCGGCGTTGATGCAAAGAACATTTTTTGTAGTTGGCATGAGTTCTTTCATCCAAGGATGGTTGGGGCATCGGTATCCGATTGCTGATGGTCCCGCAGGTTCATGGGTCAGTGTGTTTGTAATTTTAGCTGACGTAGCTGTCAGACAAGGTCAAAGCATGAAGGAAACGCTGCAAATTTTGGAAGGTGGATTCATTATTGCAGGCCTGCTGCTTCTCATTCTCGGCTTGAGCGGTTATTTCCATCGGTTGTTATTCCTGTTCACCCCTCTGGTTAATGGTTCCTTTCTTCTGATCTTAGCCCTTCAACTTAGCGGTGTTTTCATGAAAGGAATGATGGCCTTACACGTAGAAACGTCCCTCCCGGATTATGGAACGGCGGCTCTATCGTTTGGTGTTTTTATTCTCGTCATCCTTCTATCGGTCAAAGGTAAAGGATGGATCAAAAATTATGCCGTTTTGATTGGGATCTTGTCAGGGTGGCTGCTCTATACCGTATTGGGCAAAAGCTCAGGTACTCTCATGGCGAACGGATCTTGGGTTAAGCTGCCAGAAATTTTTGCATGGGGAGTTCCACAATGGAATGCCGGAATTATAATTACGATCATTCTGTTTACTTTTATTTTAGTCTCCAATACGATTGCTGCCGTTTCGGCTGTCAGTCAAGTTGTACCGGAAACGCCTAGGAAATTAAAAGAAACGCTTAATCGCGGCGGGATAGCTGGCGGATTTTCTCATATGCTATGTGCTATGTTTTCTACGATCGGGGTCGTTCCGTTACCGGTTTCCGCAGGTTTTATTCGATTAACAGAACAGACCCGTGTTCGTCCATTCCTTGTGGCTTGTCTGGTTTTCGCTGGTATTTCACTTGTTCCTGCTATCGTGAACTTTTTGGCATTACTTCCAGGACCGATTGCAACGGCCGCATTAATGGCCTCTTTTGTCCAAATGATAGGAATTGCCTTTCAGTCCATTCTGAGGGAAACACTAGATCAACGCAGGCTGACTATCTTGGGTATCACGCTGCTGATTAGTATTGGACTTATGTTTCTTCCTTCGACCGTATTCCAAGGACTTCCATCCATTCTGCAATACGTATTCAGCAATGGGCTGCTTGTAGGTACGATGATCGTGATCGTGCTGGAGCAACTATGGAAAGCTGAGGAATGAGAGAGTCAATGGATTTCATTTTACAACATCCAATAAGTGCTTTAGAATAACAGAAGGGGAGCTTGCTCCTTAATGTGGCACACGCGCTTAGAGGAAGGAAGAACATAAAGCTATGGATTTGAACATTTGGTCGGAAGAAAACGTGGAATATATGTTTGAAGAAATTAAGAGAAAGCTGCGCATGGCTACCGGTGGGTCGATTAAAGCCTCGAACGTCAAGCAGGAAGTATACGAGGACTTGAAGGACTTGTACGATTTGGTCGTCAGCAAAAATAATTTCAGCATTAGCGAAATCGATGCGATTACCACAGAGCTTGGTAAGATTCGTAAAGCATAAGTGCTTTCTCATCCATAAAATTGTCGGTTTCTTGGCCTTAGGGCTGGAGATCCGGCAATTTTTTTTGCGTTGAATGGAGAGAGGGCAGCCGCGTATTTTTACTGGAGAGTGGACAGCTATCCAAGCGATGTTACCTACACAGCCGTACACTGTAGAGCAATGTATCTCTGGTAGCTGAAGGAGGTGGACGTTCGTGGCATCCAAAATTCGTAAAGACGACGTTCGGAAATTGGTCGGGAAAAATATCGTGGCTCTGAAGAAAGACGGAACTCAAGTAACTGGTAAATTGGTGCGGATCAGCGGTAACACGTTGATTGTTGCTCCACAAAACGGCAAAAAGGTTCAAGTAAAAGCCATTATTCCTTTGGTTTTGTTTGACCTGTTAGCAATTGGCACAGCACCTTATGCTTATGGTGGATTTGGATATGGTGGTGGCTTTGGTGGTTATCCATATGGAGGGAACTTCTATGGTGGCGGCTTCGGTGGTCCAGGATTCTTCTGGTAAAGGAGGACTCTTTCCCAATTGGGGAAAGGGTCTTTTTTTTGAAAAGGAGAATTAGGAAGGCAAGTGTGCCTAAGATGTGCGAAGTTGTACTTCGTACAACAATTTCCTTGATTTCTTCTGGGCAAGCTATGTTTTGTTGTATGCCGTACAACAATTTTCCCGTTTTTGAGGCAAATGAGCTACTTTTGGCTCGAAATGTTGTATTTTCTGCAACAATCGCGTGGATAACGCGGATTAGTTTGCCTATTGTTGTACAAAGTACAACTTTACACGTATAAGTAAGCATTACGTCTCATGGGCGCAGCTTGCTTTGCATCAACTTTTGTAACATTCTCATCCAAGGACGGCGTAAGCTGGTTATTTTATATTATATCTGGTAGAAGTTAACTCGCAAAGCTAGATGTAGATTTGTAAGGGAACTTGAAGTTTAAGCACCATTTCGGCTCTGGATGAATAGGCTAACATACAAGTCTCCGGCCCAAGTCCCTCAAGCTGGGCAGAAGAAGCTGGAAGTTATCCAAATACAGGGAGTGAGCAGTGTGCCGAGTTCCATCGTTTTTAACATGATTAATATTAATAATCAGAATACTAATGCAACCATCGGGATCGGTGAAAATGCCCAATCCAGCTGGGATTCACACAGCAAAAACAATTACGGAACCGGTCAATGGATCGGCAATTCTGTCTCCGCCAATATTGTTAATTTCATCTATGACAACGACTTTATTGATTCACCAATTAATGATCAGGATTTTAAACCAGCTGTCAATAACCAAGCATAGTTGAATGGTGGGTGAAATGCCATGCTGAAATTACCGTACCCACTTGAGCCGCCGCTCATTGAATTTGATTCTATCCATGTTAATTCCATAGCCGATGCATCAGGTATATTTATTGGCACCAATACACAAGTGAATTGGTTTACAAGCGGGAAAGCGAACAACGGCCTTGGAGAAATAAACGGTGATCATAATTATGTGCTTTATAATATCAACACAGTTTACGATAATGACATCATCGATGCACCTTATACCAAAGGGGATTTAATCATTGGCCGTATATAAAAAAAATGCTCCGCGCTGCTTCAATCAGCAGTTAGCGGAGTATTTGTTGTTTGTTCAGCCTGAGGGCTGGCGGGAGCAGGGGTAAAGCCGGACGTCTGAGCCTGGTTGGCAATCATGTTCTGCAGCCACTCGGGCGTTTCGTTATCGCCGATATTGAGCATATCAAGGAAATCGGAGTCGTTGAGCATAGAGCGAGTTCCGACTAACTGATTGTTGTCGCCTTCGACTGCGCCAAAGCCTTGGACCGTTTTCTGATTGCTTTGAAAATCGGTCGGCCAATTATTGCCCATATTGAGGCAGGACGCGCTTTGAACCGATCCGATGCGGATTGAGCCGATAATGAACGTTGGAGACATGAAGGAGGACACCTTGTATCACCTCTTTATGATTTGGACTGTGGAGTGTATTTATAACCGGTCGAGGTTCGCTCTGTTTTCGGAGCGGCAGCAGCTTGTGATGCAGCATCAACACCTTCAGCAGCTGTACGAGAGCCGGCGGCTTTACTTTCTTTTGACACTTGAGCACGTTTAAAAGCTTCATCAACGGGTACACTTTTCTCACTTGGCTTAGCACCGAAATTGTTGCCTAAATTCAATGAACCGCTCAGTTCCTTGATATCGAGTTGATCCAGCCGAAAGGTTAAGTTTTCTAAAACGGGTTGATGGATATGCAGGGTATCTATATGTATCTTCGGGTGTTTGGCAGTGAGATCAGCCAATTCTTCTTCTAATTTGCGAAGACGCCGTTCTAATTGCTGAACATGCTGATCATGAACGGGAGACATGGCTTTAACTTCTGATCTAGCTCCAGAACTAGCTTCAGTTCTAGCTGGGGTTGATGCTTTAGCTTTAGCTGTTCCTGTAGTTGGCTGCGTTTTGGGCGGGGACGTTTTCTTTTTTTGAAACCACATGAGTATTCTCAGCTCTTCCGTGTAGATGGTTTAACATCAAAGGTGTCGCCATCTTGGACAGTATGCTTGCCACCCAGAACTACATTATGCTCCCCGCTTATTTCCCCGAGCCCCTGATTAAGCTTCTCGGAATGACGTCTTCCGATGATCCGATTCGTACCCCTATTCACACTGGATGTTTCGGCGATTCCATCAATATGTATAGATTGAAATTGTATGCGCACCACAGTTTATCCCTCCAATCCTGCATTTCCGAACGATCTCCTTTATTTATATGGGGACAAAGGGAGAATCATTTCTCTTTTTGGTAAAGATTAATTTAAGGATATGAAAAAGATTACCAACTAATCAGCCAGTAAGGCCGGTTAGAAGGTAATCTTTATTTGGTTTACAGTGTGCTCGTTACGTGAACTGTATAGGGATAACTTTCTCTCCATCCGGAGGAGCAAGCGGGATTCGAATGATGAGCAAACCGTTGTGATACTGCGCCCGCATTTGATCGGTCATAGCGTTACTGGGCAGGCGGAAAACTCTCTCGAATGCTCCAAAGAATCGCTCGGACAACCGCATTTGCTCATCGAGTACTTGGTAAGGCCGAACGAGCATCCCGCGCATAAGCAGCGATTGGTCACGGAAAGAAAGCTGAATCTGCTCGGGCGAAGACAATCCGGGAACTTCAGCCACAACAACAAGTTCCTGTGGTGTCTCATACATATCAACTCTTGGCCCGGTTAGCGGGATGATACTGGCAATATCCTGCCAGAATTCGGGGCCCAGCACATCGCCAGCTTGCGCCGACAGCCCTTTCCAGTCGGGCTTAGGCGTTCGGTTGCCTGGGGGATTCATCAGCCATCATCACCTGACTTCTACATAGAAAGTAGCGCTGCGAGCAGCTTGCTACTAGTTTATGTACACCCGCGGCGGAATATGGCTGTCTGTCACGAACCTATCGCTGTGGTGGCCGCTGATTCGCGAGCTGCTGCTGTGCCATGCGCACAAGCTCACGCACCATTGCCCCGCCAATTGGACCTCCGACCTTGCCCGCGTCTTCCGATCTAAGCTGCCCGTTGTAGCCTTGCTGAAGGGGAACGCCAAGCGTTCGGGCTACCTCATATTTTACGAGATCAGGTCGTTCTGGGTTGACGTTATACCCCTGATTCTTCATGACTTGCGCCTTGAGCAGTCCCAGGCCGTGTTCCGATCCGGGCACGATGGCCCGGTTGCTTCTTCTTCGTGCCATTAGGCATCACCTCTTGGTGATTAGGATGCCCTAGGGTTGCTCGTACCATGAGTACGGAATGTAAAATATTTATGTCCCAAATAATTTCCAATCGTATACAAGCCATTTCCAACCAAAATGGCAGCATTGTGCAGCCAATCTGCCCGCACGGATGGCATGACAGAGCTTGCTGCTTCTGCAAGCACCCAACTTAAACCATAAGAGACGCCATAACAGCTCAAGATAACAACAGCAAATTTCCACCAACTGCTGCCGACGCTGACATTGGAACGAAACGTAAATGTACGATTCAGCGTGAAGCTTACTATAGCGCCTAGGGTATTTCCTGCGAAAGTGGAAACCCAATAATTTAGGTGAAGCAGATTAAAGAATGCAAAACTGGCTGACAGGCCAACCAACGTATTGAACAGACCGACAAGTAAGAAGCGCGCGAAGCTGCTAGTCAACAAAGCTTTTATACGGTTCATCGTATGATCACCGTGTGGAACTTACTTGGGTGGATGGCGTATGGACCGCTTCCTGATCTTGTCCAGATGCTGTCAAATCTTTCTCAATAACGAAAAGCGGTCGCTGCTTCACTTCTTTATATATTTTACCTATGTATTCACCAATTAAGCCAAGAGCGAGAAGCTGAACGCCTCCAATGAACCAAACCGAAAGAATAAGCGATGTCCAACCGGTAACGTTCGCTCCGAGGATTTTGCCTACAATTGCGTATAAGCCGGCAACGACACTCAGCGCGAATAGGAGGAAACCCATCAAGGTGACGAAGCGAATAGGGGTTACACTGAACGACGTGATGCCATCGAAGGCGAATGCGAGCATTTTGCGAAGCGGATATTTGGATTCTCCGGCAAAGCGTTCTTTACGGTCGTAATAAACCTGAGTGGATGGGAAGCCAAGTAATGGCACCATACCGCGAAGAAATAAATTGACCTCTTGAAATTTCTCCAAATTTTCGAGGGTACGCTTGCTCATTAAACGGAAATCCGCATGATTGTAATGAATTTTCACACCAAGCGATGTCATTAGTTTATAAAAGCCTTGAGCTGTGGCTCGCTTGAAAAACGTATCCGCTGAGCGATCCTGTCGGATGCCGTAAACGATATCGTATCCTTCGTGGAATTTGACGATAAACTCGCGAATGACATTCGTGTCATCTTGCAGATCGGCATCGATGGAAACGACGCAGTCCGAATAGGATTTGGCTTTCATAAGCCCTGCAAGCAAAGCGCTTTGATGGCCGGCATTTTTTGCAAGCTTAAGTCCAGTAATAAAGGGACTGGAGGCGTGGAAGCGTTCAATAAATGTCCAAGTCGCATCCTTGCTGCCATCGTCGACAAACAGTACTGTGCTTGTGGTAGCAATTAGTTTATCAGAGATGAGAGTTTGTAACACATTGGTAAGTTGGAATACCGTCTCTGGAAGTACTTCTTCTTCGTTATAACAGGGGACCACAATGGTCAAAACGGGATAAACCACAATTCTCGTCTCCATTCTGAAAAGGGGATTAAAAGGTTGATATATGGATTTCATTATATCGTAATGTATGTAAAATATTAATTTTTAACGAAAATTAAACATTTTTAACAAATGAACGTCCATATTAATAAGCTCTTTACGAATCCTTAACTTGGTAAAAGAGGAGGAATCAGGTAAATTTACAGAAAAGATAAATGATGTTCGGATAGGAGAGATGAAGGATGGAACTGCTGATAGAGAAAGCGCCAAAAAGAGGAAAGGTCAATGTGATTCTATCGATTGTCTTGCTTGTCCTTATTTCTCGTGCACTCATGTTATTTACTGGATATATCGGGATGAATTTGTTCAGTAAATCTTCTCAGGTACCGGTGTATATGCAGAATGTGCCAGGCACCTTGTCCAAGTGGACGGTGAAGCTTCCTGGAGAATTAGCTTCTACGGAGAAGCTGAGGTTAGAGGATTTTATCAAGTTTGATACGTATTCCTATTTAAAAATAGCGACACAAGGCTATGATAAGTTTCGGATGGACGAACCACATTCGGCTGCTAATTGGGTTTTCTTTCCCTTATTCCCGCTGCTGATTTTCTTGCTTGGTAAAATATTTTGGTTCGAGCCTGCGATAGTCGGTATGATCGTTTCGAATCTATGTTTGCTTGGAGCTCTTATTTATATCTATTTTATTGCATTACAGAGGGGACTCAGTGAACGTCAAGCGGGAACCGTGCTATTGCTAATTGTGATCTACCCATCGTCGATTTACTATACCCTGCCGTACACAGAGAGTCTGTTTCTGCTGCTCTCGGCAGCTTCCATCTATTATGCAGGCAGCAAAAAGTATGCACTCGCCTTTATAGCTGCCAGCTTATCCACCGTAACAAGGGTACCAGGGTTTATCAACCTTGCTTTAGTTATGGGTACCGTGTTTATGGACGAAGGGTTCAAATGGACCTGGCGTTACCTGAAATGGTCGTTGTATAGTATTTTGTCCCTTATCCCAATGGGGATTTATCTCCTACATATGAAAATCGTCACCGGTGATTTCATGGCACCTTTTCATGAACAGAGCTTGCACTGGTTCCGGTATACAACCATCCCATTTGTCAATTATATTGGTTATTTGAAAAAACCTTACTTCTCCACGCCTGATGGCTGGGATAACGGATTCATTGCTTTTACCGTATCGACGGCTGTATTTATAGTCTTTTTGAGCTACCTCTTTGTTCACATGAAAAAGCTTTTGATGAATAAGCACGAGCTGCTATTTTTCGTTTATGGCTTGCTGCTAATCGTCATCCCATTTTCAAGTCAACCCTTATTTCTCGTAAGCGTCGTACGCTATATGATGGTGAGTATACCGCTTTATTTCTACTTAGTGACGTTAACCGAAAAGTGGGAAAATGCCCGGATTTTCTATATGATGCTGTTTATGATTCTACAGGTTTTCGTGACACTTGGCTTTTTTAATGGGTATTATTTTGTTATCTAAACAGGGGGGGAATAACGAAAAGCGGCCGGGACATGAATCATCGTCCCAGCCGCTTATTATTTTATTACCATCCAAATCCGAAAGTACTAAGAACGATAACCAAGAGGATGTATAAAACGAGGACTACAGCTGTGCCAGTATAAGGTACAGCAGGACCGCAACCACAACTCATGTCAATCCCTCCCTTCACACAATTACTATATGTCATTCAACTAGAGGGCGCATGGATGAATGTCCTGCTCTGGATAATTAAATTAGGTAACGTGTCCAACACCTTGTATGCAGCAGCGGGGGATACAAAGGCAAGGACGAGTTCTTAGGTCGTGTAATCGACTGGGAACCGTCCTTTTTTTTCCACATAAGAAAGTATAAGTTTTCGGGTCACGAAAGCCTCTTTCTTATTGGCGATAAAACCTAATATAGGGATCTTTGGTCGTAGACCAAAGTCTCTCCTCGTTAAACGCGGTCGCTTATCTGTGAATGGCTTCGATAGAGGTTTTCTCATATCCAATCTCAATTAGGATAAATTCTCCCATTTGGCCCACATCTCCACTGGATTGAGTTCATATATCTCGTTCTCGCGAAACATGAACTGGTGCATAATGAATTCTCGTCGAATCGTTGCGAAATCAGGGTGGTAGTTCTTAATAAATGCATTCAGTTCCTTCTCTGTATAGGTGCGTCCTTTTTCAAGCTGCTCTACAAGATGTTCTAGGACGATAAGCTTTTTCTTGAGCTGAGCAGGGATATGCTTGAGCTTGCCATCTAAAGTTATAAAGTTCCGAATGACAGATTGCTTGAGGTTCTGATTACGATCTTCATCTTTCATTGATTCTGTATCTCCCTTCTTATTTTTGAAAATGAGATCAGCCGTCGCGGTGGCATTACTGCGAATGAAATACTCATTTAAAGCGAAGTAAATCGTGTTCTTGTCCCTACGCTCATTGATGAGGCTGGCCTCGCGAAGCTTGGCTGCGTGATGGGTAATGGTTGCTGGGGTAACACCCAATTTCTCGGCAAGAACTTGACCGTTCAGCTCTCCCTCTGCAAGTAAAATGAGCATGCGAATACGTGTTGCATCGGCGAGAGCCTTGTGGTAGGTAATGATTTTATCTAATTGCATGGTGGGTGCACCTCCTTAATAAAGTATCTAGTTTGATGAATATCTAATTAGATAATAATTAAATTAGCTAAAAATGTCAACAAAATGGAATCGATCGAGAAAGTTGGTCATTCCTCGAAAGTTTCCTATTTGATCATGGTCATGTAAAATAATCGTATATAGGAATGGTTATTGATCATAAAAGGGGATTGGAATAACGATGCGTGTACTTGTAATGACAGCTGTAGCTCCTGAAAGAGATGCAGTCCAGCGCGGCCTTGGCCATGACAGCAGGTTTGAATTTGCCTTAGCTGGCGTTGGACTTGCTGCGGCAGCCGTGAACGGAGCGATAGAGCTTGCGAAAGCTGAATATGATTTGATTATTATCGCCGGTATTGCCGGCGGATTTGTGGGGCAAGCGGAGGTAGGCTCGCTTGTTGTGGCGAGCGAGATCATCGCTGCGGACCTTGGCGTGGAGCTGCTGGATGGCTTCAGCAGCTTGGACGAGCTTGGCTTCGGCTCGACGCGCATTGGTGTTGCCGCGGATGTGGCCGAGCGAGTGACAGCGGCGTTGTTAGCCGCTGGTCTGCCGGCGCAGATGGCGCCAGTGCTCACGGTGGCAACGGCCACCGGGACGGCAGCTACAGCGGCCGCGCTGGCTGCGCGCGTGCCTGGAGCGGCTGCCGAAGCCATGGAAGGCTTCGGCATTGCGACAGCTGCGCAGCAGCGCGGCGTGCCTGTGTTGGAGATCCGCGCGATCTCCAACGCGGTTGGTCCTCGTGACCGAGACGCTTGGCGTATCGGTGATGCCTTTAAGGCTTTAGAAGCAGCAAGTTCAGTCCTAGCGGAGGTGCTTTAATTATGAAGATTGCGTATTCACCTTGTCCAAATGATACATTTGTTTTCCATGCTTGGGCGCATGGTTTAATCCCAGGTGCCCCCGAGCTGGATGTCTTATATGCCGACATCGACGTTACGAACAAGCTAGCTGCAGAAGGCAGCGGGCCGGATGTCCTAAAGATCTCTTACGCAGCACTGCCTTGGGTGCTGAAGGACTACGCCCTGCTGCCCTGTGGCGGCGCCTTGGGCAGAGGCTGCGGACCGCTGGTGCTGACGAAGAACAGCGGCGTAGAGGGAGCAGAGGGAACTGAGGGAGCAGCGAGGACAACGGGAACAGAGGGATCTGAGGAAACAGCAAGAGCAGAGGGAACAGAGGGAGCAGTGCCAGACCCGGCCATGCTCAGCGGTCGCCGGGTCGCTGTGCCGAGCGAGCGCTCGACCGCGTACTTACTGTTCCGCCTCTGGGCGGCACAGAACGTTCCGGGCGGCGTTGGTGAAATCGTGGTCATGCCGTTCCACGAGATCATGCCCGCCGTGCGGGACGGCCTCATCGATGCCGGCCTCGTCATTCATGAAGCGCGCTTCACTTACCCGTCGTACGGGTTAGCGCTTCTGACAGATCTGGGCAGTTGGTGGGAGTCAGACACCAACCTGCCGATCCCGCTGGGCGCCATCATTGCGCGGCGCTCCATGGATCTTGAGGCGCTTGCGGGCTGGGCCCGCGCCTCAGTCGAATACGCGTGGGCGCATCCGGAAGCATCGCGCGACTACGTCATGCAGCACGCGCAGGAGATGGACCCTCAGGTCGCTGAGGCGCACATCGACCTGTACGTGAATGAGTTTACCGCTGATCTGGGTGAGAGCGGCTATGGCGCCGTCTTGACCTTGCTCCAGCGGGCAGCGGAGGAAGGGCTTGTGCCGCAGATGGATTATGCGGCATTGCTGAAGTAACGATATTAAATCGAAAAACCGCATAAGTGGGTTAACACTTATGCGGTCAAAATAACGAGGCTGTGGACACCCTCAGCCAGTATAGTTCTGAACATTGAGAAGACCACCGTTTAGGGAGCGAACCCTATCACGGTGGTTTTTTTGTCCCTATAAGGCTGATTTCGTTTATATTTGCGCGCGAGAGCAGGTTAGAGTAGCTGATTTACGCTATTCAGGCCCCGTATAGCGATGTTTTTCATCGCTAAAGTATGCATGAAGAGGAAATGCGCTTCGTTAGCGATATAAAACATGCTTAAAACTGCCGTACCCAAGCGAAATAGTCTAATCTACTCGCTATAGTGATGTTTTTCATCGCTAAAGTGTGCATGAGGAGGAAATGAGCTTCGATAGCGATATAAAACATCCTTAAAACAACCGAACCCAAGTGAAATAGTCTAATCTACTCGCCATAGCGATGTTTTTCATCGCTAAAGTGTGCATGAAGAGGAAATGTGCTCAGTTAGCGATGTAAAACATCACTAAATCCACCACACAACAGAGAACACGATTCCCAG
>NZ_WHOC01000093.1:0-1234 GCF_013141785.1 Paenibacillus germinis | reverse complement strand
GCCAAAGCATACGTTCAGGAACGGCTGGAGCTGGATCATTCGCTTACTTCGATGGCGGAATATGCAGGTGTAAGCCCCGCGTACTTCAGCAGGCTGTTCAACAAGCATACGGGCCATAACTTTATTCAGCATATTACCGAGCTTAAGGTAGAACGCTCCAAGGAGCTTCTGCTGCACACCGATAATATGATCTCCGAAATCGCTGCGCAGGTTGGCTACAATGAACGAACGTTTCGTCGGGTTTTCAAGAAAATGACTGGGTATTCGCCGGCCAATTTCCGTAATCAGCAATAAAACGATGATGGAGGCATCCATACACACGTAAAATACCGCCCGTTTGGGCGGTCATTTTTTTATCCGGACGAAGATTCTGCAGTGTCGAAAATGTCCGGCGATGCCGGAAAAGCCTGATAGGACGCGCAGTTTCGGCAGTCTCCAATACCGACAACAATTGCACCTATTCAGCCGCTCTGTTCCCGGATTAAGCTGTTTGTAGCCGGCTAATCAGAACGAAGGGAGAGAGGATTATTCAAAACACAGGTTCGCTTGAAGCCGTTCCTATTGCCACCAGGCGAGATCAAGGCAACCGTCTGATGTGGAAGAGGGTGAAACGGTACAAATACATCTACTTGCTGGCGTTTCCAGCGGCGCTGTATTTTCTCGTATTTAAGTACGTTCCAATGTGGGGCATTTTGCTTGCTTTTCAGGAGTACAGTCCATTCCGTG
This sequence comes from Paenibacillus germinis, assembly GCF_013141785.1. Lineage (NCBI taxonomy): Bacteria > Bacillati > Bacillota > Bacilli > Caryophanales > Paenibacillaceae > Paenibacillus > Paenibacillus germinis. Next base: position 508 of record NZ_WHOC01000093.1, on the reverse strand, counting down.
GATTTTGGAACAGCGAATGGGTCGGCTTTGAGCATTTTGCCCATCTATTCGCGAGCAATCAGTTTTGGAACTTGTTCCGGAATACGCTGCTCATCAATTTGTTTGGACTCGTGTTTTTTTTCCCGCTGCCGATTGCGTTGTCGCTCATGCTTAACGAAGTAGGCCGAGAGTCCGTAAAGCGGGTTATTCAGTCTATTATTTATTTGCCTCATTTCCTGTCGTGGGTCATCGTCGTTAGCTTTACTTATTTTTTTCTGTCCGTCGATTTTGGGCTGGTTAACAAAGTGTTCGCCGCCTTGGGGTGGGACAAAATCAGCTTCATGTCGGATCCGAACTACTTTTGGGGACTGCTGACCGCTCAAAGTATTTGGAAGGAAGTCGGCTGGGGGACGATCATCTTCTTGGCCGCGATCGCCGGGGTCGATCCGCAGTTGTATGAGGCCGCTTACGTAGACGGAGCAGGCCGGCTGCGGCGGATCTGGCATATTACACTGCCTGCGATCCGCAG
>NZ_WHOC01000092.1:0-1860 GCF_013141785.1 Paenibacillus germinis | reverse complement strand
ATTATGGTTATTCCGCTCCCTCAGAGAATAAGGATTTTCTCACGAATCCTCGCTCATTCGCAGGATTTCAATATGGATGTTAAATAGGAGTTCAGGTGTTTGGGTAGTGTGTGGCAGGCAGTTCCGTTAGAGCGCATGCGGGAACAGAAGGTGCTGATCACTTTTACAACATCTTCCATGAAAAAGTTATACTGCACGCTTCTCTCCACAAGGTCCTTGGGGATTCACTCTCCCAAATCTCGACGGGTCTTTGCCCTCACATTCCTTCGTCCTATCTTTCCAAGGTGTGGAGTCCGATCAACGTTAACGGAACGGGTCTATGCCCTAAAGCGGAAAAATCTCGGTACTCGGTGCTTTCTTTGTGAGATCCTGCGAATGAGCCAATCTACGTGTCAGGGTTACGATTTACTTTTTTTATGCTGCTAACGGTAGCTGGGCCTTATCCATGGAGAATGTTTGTCCTTCTCTTGCCATGGCTACAAGCATCCGTGCGAGTTTCCCAATCAGCTTCATCATGGACTGCATTTTCGTCATTCGTTTCACTTCGGTATTGTGCGCATGCATGGCTTGGAACGCTCCATTGAAAGATAACAGGTGAAACACAGTGAAGTAGAGATGCTTGCGCAGTAGTGAGTTGCCTCGTTTGGTGAGCTTAATTTGCCCCTTATACTTGCCTGAACTTCGTTCTGCTAAGTTCAATCCTGCCTTACGTAATAATTGATTTCCGTGAGACAGCTTACGTAAGTCCCCGCCAAATGCCAATATGGCAGCTGTTGCAGGAACGGAAGCACCGACAGATCGAACGAGATCTGAACAAGGAATTTCAGGCAGTACTTTTTCAATCATCTCGTCCGCTTCATCAATGATTCGGCAGATTCTTTCATACTCTTCGATGAGGTGCCTTAGCTCCCATTTGTCTTCTTCAAGGGCAGTAGTGTCTCCCACGCTATGTCTAGCGAGTGATTGAAGTTCCATCGCCTTGTTCTTACCTCGCACCCCGCCAGGTCTGGCCATATACTCACCCCAGATCTGTACCATTAGCTCCGGAGTTAGCTGCAATAGGTCAGAAGGGGCTGGGAACCGGCGCAAAGTGGCCAACGAACGATCGCTAAAAATATCATCAAATGCTTGTCTGTATTCTGGAAACCGGATATCGAGCCAGCGGTGGATTCTATTCTTAATCCGTCCTGATTTAACAACCCAGTGCTCTCTGTTTGTAACCATAACCCGTATGCGGCGGAATGCTTCATCCTTTGGGGAGAAGGGCGTGTAGAACCCACGACTCACCGCATCGGCGATGACCAGAGCGTCTTTTGGGTCGTTCTTGGAAGGTGAGTTATCTCTGTTTTCCTTATTACGTTTGGTTGTCATTGGATTGACAAGAGCCACATCAATTCCTTGACCAACCAACCAGTTGGGAATATTGAACCAGTAGTGACCGGTGCTCTCCATTCCCACAACAAAGTCATTCATGCCGTGCATCTTCTGTAATTTCCGAATACTGTGTTCTAAATGCTCAAAGCCAGCCAGGTCATTCGAAAATAGAATAGGGCGCTTGGTGAGGACAATACCTCGAAAATTAATGGCTTGTGCAGCGTGCTTCTCCTTGGCAATGTCGATGCCTATGACCAGAGTGGTAGTGGAGATTCGTTCTACACGTTGATTTTGAGACTTAATTGGATTAGACTTCATGATAACGCCTCCTAAGGTGAGTTCTGAGGGCTGCAACCCAGTACATACTCATCCTAGCGAGGCGTCCTTTTTTCTGCAAGTTCAATCTACTAACACCTACAGGAATGTTAACGGAGAACGTTAGCATCATGACGAACAGGCAGTTAGGATGCCTGTTCAACTATCGAG
>NZ_WHOC01000002.1:0-1466 GCF_013141785.1 Paenibacillus germinis | reverse complement strand
GACATGATCAGAAAGCCTGTATGTATAATACAATTTGTTTAATATATTGTATTTATTTCCATTTATTTTTTTTGGGCGCAAACCAAAAAAGGAAGACCGCTGTTAGATGACGCGTTTATTCCATTAATTTACATTTTATTCATATGTCTCCGTTATTATCTCACTATGATGCGTTGTGAACCTAGTCGTTCCTTTGTCTTATTCGTCTTCTGTCGGCCCTTTGAAGTTCTGCTCGGCGGGCGAGAGACAGCTTTTACAAAGTTAGACCAGTTATCATAGAAATAGATTCGCAATAACTTTAGTGTTGTCCAGGGACTTTTGGTGGTCTTCAATTCCAATGTAATCAGCATGTGAACCGTGTATGCAATCAGCGATAAAAATAACTGGTTCCACACCGCAGTTGGATCTTTACTGAACAATTTAACAACATGCAGGTGCTGCTTTATCCACTTAAAGAACAGCTCCACTAACCATCGGTTCTTGTAAATATCAGCAACTTCCGCGGCCGAAATGTCCCAACGACTTGTCCCCACCCGGTACAGGCGGCCTTGCTCATCCATGTATTCAACCATTCGCATAGGCGTTTTCGTTTTGGTCGTAAGCACATCAACGTCCCGCAAGATATGCGGAGATTCTGCGGGGGTAGCTCTTTCTGTTCCTTCAACCGGAAACATCCTATCCCATTCCCGGAGCCGAATCACAAAACGAACATCGTTCTTCAACCAGGTCTCGAAGTGCTTAAACTTGGAGTAACCTCGATCCATCACGTACGTTGTGTCATCGGATTGGATGAGTTCCATGGCAACCGTAGATTCATGAACATGTGCTGTTGAGGCAATGACTTTGTTCGGAAACACGATATCCGGGCTGGCTACCATAACACGGGTATGTAAGACGACGCCACATTTTTTGTCGGAACACTTTGCCCATTCTCCCAAGAACAGAGGAAGTGAGATGCTTGTTGCGTCAATAACCTGCAATCGCCCAATGCTCTTGGAGACTCCCTGTAAATGATGAGTTTGGCTATGTAGCTCAGCAGCAAGATGAGTGAACAACGCTAACAAGCTGGAAGTACAAAGAGACTTAGTTTTTCGGGACAGTTGGGATGCGCTAATTGAATCGAGTTGAAGAATCTGCGCAAGCTCGGTGTGAGCTTGGAGTTGCTCGGACAGTTCGCCATATGATTTCAGTTGCAAAAGTTGAGCAACAACATGAAGTCCTATGGTTGAACCCGCAAACAGCTTCTTTGACCGATGATCCTGAAAAATAGACCGATAATCTAGGACATTGAGCACTTTAAGACATTGACAAACTACTGGAAATTTCTTATTGTTATCCATGGTTGGCTCCTTTGTTTGGGAGAATGATGGATAACGCGTCATTCCCCTAAACATAGGTGCTTTTTCTTTGTTTGTCTAGATCAATAAATACTTTATATTACAAATTAAGTAAATATTTGATGTGAG
>NZ_WHOC01000015.1:0-550 GCF_013141785.1 Paenibacillus germinis | reverse complement strand
GTATATTCCTTGTAAATGTCAGTAATGGTAAGTGATACATCTATATAACGCTGCATGTGTGGACGCATTACGATAGCGTTTGGACACAATTGGAGCGCTTCACCAAGCCGTTGCGCTGTACTAACTCCAAAGCTTTTAGCGATTGGGCATGCCGCCAAAATAATACCTGATCTCCTAGCTGGGTCCCCAGCCACAACAACAGGAAGATTTTCGAGACCCGGATGAGTCGCCTTTTCAACACTTGCATAGAACGATTGACAGTCCGAGAGGAATATTGTCCTCTCACGTTTCTCACTCATCACAACGCCCTCCTCATATTCATGAGCGTGGTCATAAGTTCGGCCTTGACCAAGCTGCGAAGCATTGTGAAATGATGAATGTAGCCACGAACCTTGTATTCAACGTTAATCCCGATTGCATTCGTGGTTGTGTTTAGTACTTTGATATCACGCTTTTTCATACTGCTCTTAATACTTTGTAATTGGGGATAAATCGCTGTCTCAACCTCTCTCAAATAATAAAGAACATGATTATAAACAATTTTGTCCTT
>NZ_WHOC01000091.1:0-5543 GCF_013141785.1 Paenibacillus germinis | reverse complement strand
GGCGTAATCCATGTTATACGAATCAATCAATTGTTCGATGACAAAATCTGGGTCGGAGCCGACTTGCCCTCCTCCCGGCGGTACAGCATCCTTTCTTCCGACTCCAATCGGGGAGTAATAGCCGGAGAACATCAAGCCGAGACCGTTCTCCGCCACCCTCGTTTTCCAAGGCTCCTCCAGGTAAGGGACCAGGTCCAAATGGCTCTTTAACGCGTTATGGACGTCGCAATCAATCACTTTCGATCTAGGTTTCATCACAAATCTCCTTGTGTAGTTGGTCAGAAGCGTTCTGTAATGTGATTGTAATATATCCTTGTTCGTTGTACCATGAACTTAACGGCATTTATTTGAATGATTCAATCACAATCCTAATTTTATTTACTTAGGGAGGCGCTTACATGTTGGGGATTAAATCGGTGATTTTCGATGATCGTATCGAAAACTGGAGTATTGCAGATAGCGAGGTCCCCCATCATATCCTGATTTTCATGATTAGCGGAAAAGTGACGTATTGGTTGAACGGGGAGAAGGTTATGCTGAAGAAAGGCGACGTTCTCTTTATCTCCGGGGGCACCTTCCGTTCGTGCGACAACGATCCCGAGGGGCCGCATCAGAAGTACTCGGCTCATTTTCAAGAATTCAGCCAATTGCTGCAGCCACTTTTAGAGAATCCCTACCTCATCTTGCAAATCCGCAATTCCGATTACTTCAAACAGCGCTTCTCCATGCTGCTGCTAGAATGGTTCGACCGCGGGGACGGACACGACTTGATCTGCGAGGGGATCATGCTGGAGTTGCTCGGTCTGGTTATCAAGAGCATGCGAAGCAACGAAGTCAGCGTCCAGAAGCAAGAACTGGTGAACCAGTTGCAAACCTACATTCTGCACAATCATTGCAAGCCGCTCCGGTTAACCGATCTGGCCGATCATGTACAGCGGTCGCCCAATCACATCACCAAGATTTTCCGACAAGTACTGCATCAGACGCCCATCGACTACATCCATCAGGTAAAGACCTCTATCGCCTACGAGATGCTGCGCAACAACCGGCTGACGGTCGCCGAAGTATCTGATCATCTGGGGTATTGCGAACAATCCTACTTCCACCGCATCTTCAAGAAATTCACGGGCATCGCCCCTTCCGCGGTACAGAAAGGTAACTCGGCAGCGCCATTGCCTCCCTTGCCTTCTCAAAGGGCGTAAAGTGAGGAAGCCAACACGGGCTGGAAGGGTTCCATGCCCAAATAATCCCGGGCCTTATACTTTCTGGCGTGTTCAAAAAAGCCTTCATTTCCGCTTAGTAAGCATGGACATGAAGGTTATTCCATTGGTCTTCCCGGCCATCGGATCGAGACCGAGGACAGCGAGCCCATTATGAGTAATGGTTATAAAATCGAGTAGGAGGGGGCGGCTAGCCCCCGACCTCTCACACCGCCGTACGTACCGTTCAGTATATGGCGGTTCATGAAATATTCCGTAAGTACTTGTAACGTTCAGTCAAGCTCACCAATGAGTTTTCCAATATTGGGTATTCATAACACGGTGAGGAATTGGACTGCATGCAATTCACCAATAACCCTTTCGGGTATTACCCCACTCATAGGCTTTGTCTCTAGAAATGCCTAGGGATGTAAGCCTTTTTACTTTCGTTCTTGGCTTCTTCCATTGTTTCCATAGGCACATTCTCAGCCTTCTTCGTATCCACTTGTCCAGTTTTCGAAAGATACTTGGCGTGTCCGCCAACGCATAGTACCCGCACCAACTCGTAAGATACTGGTTAAGTTCCTTTATCCTTTTCATATGTCAATATTTCTTCCTTTTGTTTAAGTATCCTGCCCTTAGCTGAGAAGTCCATCGATCATTTGATATCGGTAGCCTCTTCTCTTGATGTTATTGAACTCCCTCAGTACGATATATTTTTCTCACGAATGCTCGCTTATTCGCAGGATTTCACCCTCGCTAGAAGTACAGAAAAATTGGAAGAGAGACCTCGTAATAGACCTGAGAAACATGAAGGCGCAAGGAAATACAGAGGGAGATTAAAACCACATATTATTCCATATACTTCACGATTCTACACGCCTATGCACTCACATTCCTTCGTTACACCTGTCCAAGGGGTTGTATTCCATAAAATTAGGCACCTAACTATATAGGTGTGAAAATGGGCTAGTTGTGCTAGCCCGTTCTACCCTTTACTGATTCCCTTTTCTTTGGGTCTGGCTGATTCGTCCGTCAGGACCGAGATGCCTTGCGACACTCTGCCGAGCAGGTCGAGAAATACGCTGCGCTCCTCGATACTAAGCAAACCGACCATAGATTCCAGCCTCGCAAAATGTTCCTGAGCCATGTCACGAAGCTTCTTCGCCCCTTGCTCGGTCAAAATGACTGATCTTTGTCGGAACTACTGAACTGGTTCGACGAGATACTAAGCCGTTCCACTCCAAGATGTCGATAAGGCCCGTCACAGTCGCGCGTGTTACGCCTAGATGCTCCGCCAATTGCGAAGGCAGCTCTTCTCCTTCGTGATCTTCAAGGTCTGCCAATAAACGATACCGCCCGGTGGATAAACCGAATCTGGAGAAATGGATCTCCGCGGTATGTTCAAGCTTGGCTCCCGCTGCCATTAGTCTGGATGCAACGAGTACGGCCTGCACATCCACATCCAAGGAATAGCGTTCAAACTGACGCTTCGTTTGGATAAGCGATGGAATGGCGTTATTGTCGTTTTTTTCTTTATTATCGTTGTTCATACATATAGTACGTTGCCCGTTGCCTAATTACTTTTTTGTCAACAAGAAAACAGACAAAAGCCCCTTCTTCGCCGTTCGAACGGCTTGCAGAAAGGGCATCCTTATTCCTCCCTATTTCCAGGGGAACAACGGTGAGTTGACGAACGTTCCCAGGGGATTCGGCTGAGCTGTCATAATCATGCTTATGAATTCCAGACGGAAACGCGTGGAGAATGCCCACTATTCATTTGAAGGATATGGCTGATGATGGGGCGGGGGCCTCCACGGCCTTTGGCGCAGGCATACTTCTTCTGCTTGATTATGGAATGTTGATCAAAGATTTTGCGTTGACTCCGAGACTGGCGGCAGTATGGTTGGTGAACCTGCCGTCAACTGCGACTGCCGATGGGTCGGCGTACAAGATGCGGATCGGGTAATACTGCGTCGTACCGCCATCGCCTTGCGGCAGAAGGAATGCCGCCTTGACCAGTCGCGTTGCGCTGCCTTCCAGATATGCTCCGCTCTTCAAGTTGTTTACGGTAAACACTTGGCCGTTCTCCGACATTGTAGAGCCGGTGTCATGCACATAATCGCACAGTCGGGACACGAAGCCGCTGGAGCCGCATTCGCGCATATGGTTGCCGCCGGTTTGTACGAGCCTGATGTTGTATGTAGAAATACCGGCGTAATTAGTTGCTGTCGTTATGTTCTCCGTTCCCGGATTGACGTCTCTGCCGCATCGGATAGTCGTATTGCCGGTTAGCGTTATCTGATCGCGTCCTGCTACGCTGATCCCTGTTCGTGTCGCATCTCTGACCGTGTTGCCGGTTAGTGCCGAACTGAGAACCTTATTGCCCCACATCGTGTCGGCCGGCACGTTAATGCCGAATCCGATCAACTGAGATAGCACATTTCCGGCTATAACCGCATCGCCGAAGACGCGGATTCCGTCGCCCGTGATGTTGTCGATGACGTTGTCACTGATTTTGACCGGCTTCTGGTATTGGGTCATTATACCGCCGCTTGCCACCCGGGTTGCCGTTGGCAGCTTTCCGGCCCCGGTTATCGTATTGCCTTCTATAGAGATGTCTTCGGATGATTTGGCGAAAGAAGTACCGGATCGATCAAATGCAAAAATTCCATACTCATACGGATGCCGGATCGTGTTGCCTTGGACCAAAACTCTCGCATTGCTGGGCTCTACACCTCCGGCCAAAATTGTAATGGCCGCGGTGAGAACGACCGAGTTGTTGCCTGGCATAATGGTCTTGCATCCGGCCTCGTGAATAATGTTATGCGTAACGTCGATATCTTCGCCCTGAGCGATCAAGATGGAGTGGTAACGGGTTGTCTTGATCAGGTTATGATCGACGGTAATGCGCTTGTTGCGGGCAAACTCAATCCTGTTCTGCATTTGGCCTATACCGACCGCGTTGTCCCCGATGAAGTTCATTCGGTTGTGCGCGACGGTGACTTCCTCGCACCACTCCACGATAAATACCGCATTGGCTTTCTGAGCGAAATCGGTCGGGTTATACAGCTTGTTCCGGCTAATATCCGCCCCGTGAACGGCCTTGATCCAAATTTGGCTCCCGCGAATCGAGCTGATGTTATTGTTGCGGAAAACAATCTCGGTCGAGAGCGTGGCCGTCATGCCGCCCGCCGCGACTTTCCCCTGTGCGACCAGCCCATCCCAAGCAAAATCATAGATGCGGGTACCACTTACCTCGCAATGGTGGCAATGGGCGAAGGATACTGCAAACGCATAATTGACGGCAGGACGCGTTTTGTCCCATATGTTGCCGCCTTCAGCCTCGTCGCGGACGATCTGTCCATCCATACCGATCCCGCTGATCGTAATGTCCGTGCAAGTGTTAAACGAAAAAATTCCTTTGCGGCCCATCTTATGAAGCGTTCCTTCACCCTCGATTCGTTTGCTGGTGTAACCTTGGATGAAAATGGATCCCTCGGCACCGACGCCATAATCCCCTTTCGGGATAACAGTCTTATATACAGACTTGACGGTTGTTTCTATTACCATCCGGTTATCGAACCCGGTTGTCCCATCCCAATCGGCTATCGCTCCGAACATTTGCACCGGATAGCATTCGAGTTCAGGACGACAGAAGCATCCAAGCCCGCCTGGCTGAGACTCGCCGACGTCAAGAAGAAAGTTGGGATGACCTACACGAGATCCGTCCCACGGAACAGTCGTGCTTATTACGGTCCCGCCGTTATGTTCGCTCTTTGGCTTGCCCGGGTTCCAATAGAACAGGCCGCCGCCATAATCCGTATTCGCGTGGTATCCCTGCAAGATGTACAAGGTGTCAACTGTCATCGGTGCGGTGAGAAGATCAACCATGCTTTTCAGAACCGCAGTATTACCGTAGTCCTTCAACTTCGGATCTTTCGGCGGCTTATCCGGATTCTTGGCCTTATCTCCGTATACCGATTCCATTACGGAAGTGCCGTTGGCATGAGCGGAGCTGAGCGTCGATCCGATGACCGCAGCCCCTGCCATCCCAAGCGAAGCCAGCACTGCTCTTCTGCTGATCGCTCTGTTCCGTCCAGTTTGTGTCTCTTCCTCGCTTCGCCCGGTCATCTTTACATGGTTATCGTCCATCGTACATTCCTCCTACTACGTAATGAAATCGCTTAAATACCGATCGAATATAATCCGGCAGTCCGAGCAGGACACGCTCCGCATGGGGCGAATCCCGCGATTTGACTTTTCTACCAAAAATGTCCGTACAATGCTCTCGAACTAGAGGAAAACGCTTTCATTTCGCTGCTGACCCGAATCGCTTCATAG